>JAQGHK010000691.1 GCA_028288875.1 Phycisphaerales bacterium
GTGCTTCTCGCCGAGGAACAGGGCGCGGTCCCAGCATTCATGGGCGCTGAGCAGCATGTCTCGCGAGGCCAGTGTGTCGGCGGCTTCGAACTGGCTGGCGTCGATGCCGACGGGCTTGATGTCGAGCCCTTCGTAATCGCCGAGCGTGCGCTCGTAGGCCTTGTCATGGCGGACGTCATAGGCGGCGCGGCGGTGATTGCGCATCACGCGGAGCATGTCTTCGCGGTTCTCGGCAAAGCCGTCGAACGCGTCATGTTCCTTGGCCATCTCGGCCGAGGTGGCGTAGCTTTCGCCGGTGAGGACGGCCGTGAGCGCGGCGCAGATCGCTCGGCCTTTTTCGCTGTCGTACGGAATGCCGGCCTGCATGAGCATGGCGCCGAGGTTGGCATAGCCAAGACCCAGCGTGCGGAACTTGTAGCTGAGGCGGGCGATGGCTTCGGACGGGAAGCTGGCCATCAGCACGCTGATTTCAAGGACGATCGTCCAGAGCTTGGTGCCGTGCTTGAAGCCTTCGAGATCGAAGCTGCGGGTTTCGCTGTCAAAGAAAGTCAGCACGTTCAGCGACGCCAAGTTGCAGGCGGTGTCGTCGAGGAACATGTATTCCGAGCAGTTGTGCACGGTCAGGCCGTTGGCGATGAAGCTGTGGGTGACTGGCTCGGTGAGATCGAACACCTGCTGGTTGCCCAGCGGGGTGAACGTGGCGAGGCGATCCCAGTGGCCGGTGCTCTGGCTCGGGGCGACATTGAGCTCGGCGATGGCGCAAGCGAGTTTCTCGAGCTTTTCGCCGCTCAAGACGCCGATGTGGCGGCCGAACGCGACGAGGCTTTCCGGGGCGACACTAAGCGTTTCGCTCTGGACGGCGGCCTTGATGCCGAAGCCCAAGAGCAGCATCTGCACGTCGCCGAGGAAGGCGGAGCTGGTGCTCGGGAGTTCGATCGTGGTGTTGGTGACGATGCCGTCGGCGGTGAACAGGCCACGAAGCAGGTGCTTCTGGGCGGCCAGGCCGGCGGTGAAGGCGTCGTCACTGAAGCGCGTCGCGCCGTTAACGGTGCGGGCGTAGGCACGCAGCCGGCTGAGCACGCGGCGGTTTTCGATCGTGAGCGACAGCGTGGGCGTCGAAGCGTCGGCGGCGACCGCGCCGTCGGTCTCGGCGACCATCAGTTCGGTCGAGTAATCATCGGCGAACTTGCTCGGGATGAAGTGATCGACGGCGTACTGGGCGAGGCGCTCGGCGTGATCCTGCGGGAGGATTTTACCAAGCTGCAGCGCGTTGAGACTGCTATTCGACTGGCTCATCAAGAGGCCGACGAGGTGGAACAGCTCGGTGTCCTGCGGCTCGCCGATCTGTTCGGCGGCGGCATGGAAATCGGGCAGGCGAACTTCGTCATTCGTCGTGAGCTGGCTGGCCGGCACCCAGCCGCGGGTCTTGGTCCAGACCTTGTGGTCGGCGGTGAGCTTGAGGCAGTAGCCGCTTTCGGTCTTGAGTTCGAACACGTCCTTATGGCCGCTGGGGAAAGCGCCTTCAGTGACGTGGATTTCTTTGCCATCGACATTGGTGATGAGCCGGGCGGGCAGGTGGATCATCGAATCGATGCGACGCCAGATGCCGCCGGGCGTGAGCACGCGGGTGTCGCCGGTGACGCAGGGGTTGCTGGCGTTAATGCGGCCGCTCTGCGGGGCGGTGTGCCACTGGTTGATCGTGGTGTCGAACTGCACGCCGGGGTCGGCGCAGCGCCAGGCGGCGAAGCTGATCTGGTCCCACAGGTCGCTGGCCTTGAGGGTCTTGGCGATCTTGTTGGTGATGCGGGCGGTAAGGTTCCAGTCGCCGCCGTTATCGATGGCTTCGAAGAAGCTGTTCGGGATGCGGACGCTGTTGTTGCTGTTCTGGCCGCTGACGGTGAAGTAGGCCTCGCCGTTGAAGTCGTAGTCGAGCTTCAGCTTCAGCTTCTTGGCCAGTTCCTGCTGGTCCTTCGAGAGAACCTTCATGCCTTCGGCCAGGGCGGCGACTTTGATCTCTTCGCGCACCTTCCAGTTGATGAAGTCTTCGATATCCGGGTGATCCAGATCGAGGCAGACCATCTTCGCGGCCCGGCGGGTAGTGCCGCCGCTCTTGATGGCACCGGCGGCGCGGTCGCCGATTTTCAGGAAGCTCATCAGGCCCGACGAACGGCCGCCGCCGCTCAGCTTTTCGTTCTCGCCGCGGACTTTGCTGAAGTTGGAGCCGGTGCCGCTGCCGTACTTGAAGAGACGGGCTTCGCGGGTCCAGAGATCCATGATGCCACCTTCATTCACCAGGTCATCGCTGACCGATTGAATGAAGCAGGCGTGCGGCTGCGGGTGTTCGTAGGCGTTGGACGATTCGGTTAATTCGCCGGTGATCGGGTCGCAGTAGTAATGGCCTTGGGCGGGGCCGGTGATGCCATAGGCCCAGTTCAGTCCGGTGTTGAACCACTGCGGGCTGTTGGGCGCGCACTGTTGGTTCAGCATCATGTGGCAGAGCTCGTCGTAGAACGCCTGGGCGTCTTCGGCGGTGTCGAAATACTCGTGCGTTTCGCCCCAATGCCGCCAGCAGCCGGCCAAGCGATGAATCACTTGACGGGCCGATTTTTCCGGGCCCTTGGTTCCGTCCGCCTGCGGCACGCCGGCCTTGCGGAAGTACTTGCTGACCATGATATCCGTCGCCAGCTGACTCCACTTTTTGGGGATCTCGGCGTCCTTCATTTCGAACACGACGCTGCCATCCGGATTGGTGATCCGGCTGGTGCGCTGTTCCCACTCGACGGTGGTGAAGACGTCGCGACCTGCCTGCGTGAAGCGGCGATTGATTTTCATGATGGAAGTCCTTTTCTGTCCGAGTCCGAGAGACCAAGTGAACGAGAGATGCGAGTTGGTTTACGACGCAAACGATCGCCAGCGACATCAGTGTCAACGGCGACCCAACAAGGCAATGCAAGGCGACAAAGTCCCTGCCGCGGCCGGACGGTTGCCCGGCCGCGGGAAGGGGAGTTATTCAATTTTCAGGACCTAAACCATTCCCTGACTAACCAGACGTGCCCTAATCCATGGGCTGCGGGTCCAACCGCAGTTCGTAGCTGTTGTAAGCCGTTAAATTCGGATTCTTAAATTCGGTGGCGGACGTCACGCCGGTCGCGCCGACAACAATCGTCTGTGCCGAGCCAT
>JAQGHK010000023.1 GCA_028288875.1 Phycisphaerales bacterium
GGCACCCACAAGTGGTGGTCTTCTCCGACGAAATTTACGAAAAGCTGATGTATGGCGGCCTGAAGTTCGCCAGCTTCGCCGCCCTGAAGCCTGAACTGTTCGACCGCACGCTGACCTTCAACTGCCACAGCAAGAGCTTCGCCATGACCGGCTGGCGTATCGGCTACGTCGGCGGGCCGAAGGACGTCATTGATGCGATGAACAAGCTGCAAAGCCAGATGAGCAGCCATGTTACGAGCTTCACGCAGATCCCGGCGGCCCTGGCGCTGACCGACCCGCGGGGTGCCGAGGCCATCGAAACGATGCGCAAGGAATTTGAAATCCGCGGCAATCACATGTGGGAACGCCTTTCGGCCTTGCCTGATGTGCACTGCGTTCGGCCGCAGGGGGCGTTTTACTGTTTCCCGAATGTCAGCAAGTATTTCGGGAAATCCTCTGATGGCAAAACGATCTCGGATGCGGTCTCCTTCAGCGCAGCCTTGCTGGAGTCAGATCACGTTGCTGTGGTCCCGGGGAATGACAGTGGGTTCGCATCCCATGTTCGTCTGAGCTTCGCCACGAGCCTTGGTCAGATCGACAAGGGCATCGATCGGATTTCTAAATTCCTAATGAAGCTTCGCTAAAATATTAGGCAACGAGGCAAAATGACCGCTCGTTTGATGAACATCATTTAACGCATTGCCCTTTTGGACAGCGGCGGGGTATAACTGGTTGTCGCAGGCATTAATGTCGGCGACGGCATCCCCCTGTCTGCACCTTGTCTGGGAGTCGTTATGGCCTTTAAGCAACCCGCATCGCACCCGATTCAGACCGTTTCACTCCTCGGTAGCTACGTACCGCGCCAGTGTGGTATCGCTACATTTACCAAAGACTTACGTGACGCTCTGGCCGGCCACATCGGCGACGGTTCCCGTGTCATTGCGATGGACGACGGGCACGAGAAATACGCCTATCCGAACGAAGTTCAGTACCAGATCAACCAGCAGCGGGTCGGCGATTACGTGGTCGCCGCCGAGATGCTCAACGAGCAACAAATCGACGCCGTGGTCATCCAGCACGAGTACGGCATCTTCGGCGGCCGCGATGGCAGCCATGTGCTCAACTTTGCGCGCAGATTGCGCATGCCGCTGATCGCGACGCTGCACACGGTGTTGACCGAGCCGTCGCCGACGCAGCGCTCCACCCTGAAAGAACTCACCCGACTGTGCGACCGCGTGGTTGTTATGAGCCAGCGCGCTCAGGACATCCTGGAAAGCCCCGTCTGGGGCGTGCCGCGCGAGAAGGTCGCCTACATTCCGCACGGCATCCCGAACGTGCCGTTCGTCGATCCGCACTACTACAGCGACGAGTTCAACACCGTGGGCCGTCGCGTGCTGCTGACCTTCGGCCTGCTCGGGCCGGGCAAGGGCATCGAAACGGCCCTCCGCGCCATGCCGGCTGTCGTCGCTAAGCACCCTGACGTGCTCTACATCATCCTGGGCGCGACGCACCCGCACGTGCTCCGCAACGAAGGCAACAAGTACCGCGAAAGCCTCGAAAAACTGATCGCCGAACTCGGGCTGCAGAACCACGTTCGTTTCGACAACAAGTACGTCAGCACGCCGGACCTGATGAAGTATCTCGGCGTGACCGACGTGTACGTCATTCCGTATCCCAACCCCGCACAGATCACCAGCGGCACACTGGCGTACGCGGTCGGTGCCGGCAAGGCCGTCGTCAGCACGCCGTTCTGGCATGCAGAAGAACTGCTCGCCGACGGCCGCGGGCTTCTGTTCCCGTTCAACGATTCGGACGCCTTGTCGAAGCAGATCAATGACCTGCTCGACAAGCCGAGCGAGCGGCACGCCATCCGCCGCAACGCGTACGACTACGCCCGGCCAATGGTCTGGCAGGACGTCGCCAGCCAGTATCTCGACATCGTCAAAGACGCTGTCGCCCAGCGTCGCAACGGTCAGAGCCATATCGCGCTCACCCGTGGCGATCAGCCGGAAACGACCAGCATCAAGGTCGACTTCAGCCACGTCGCCCGCATGAGTGACGACTGCGGCATGTTCCAGCACGCCATCCACGCTACGCCCGATCGCCGACATGGCTACTGCACCGACGACAACGCCCGCGCCCTGATCGCCGCGCTGCTGCAAGCCCATCGCAGCGGCGACGCGACGGCCTTGGCGTTGTCCGATCGTTACGTGTCGTTCCTGCACTATGCGTTGAACGAAGGCACCGGCCGATTCCGCAATTTCATGAACTACAGCCGCGAATGGCTGGAGAGCGAAGGCAGCGAGGACAGCCATGGCCGCGCCGTTTGGGCGCTGGGCTTCGCTGTTCGTCACGCCCTCACCGGCACGACCCGCGCCCTGGCCGCCCGGCTGCTGCGGATCGCCGCGCCGACGACGATGCATTTCACCTCGCCCCGCGCCTGGGCGTTCACGATGATCGGCCTCTGCCATCATCTGAACCACTACGCCGGCGATACGACCGCGACGCGTCAATTGAACGAATTGGCCGACCGTCTGATCGGCCAATTCAACAAGTGCCAGGCCGCGGATTGGCCGTGGTTGGAAGACGTCGTCACCTACGACAACGCTAAGCTGCCTCACGCACTTCTGTTGGCCGGCGAGCAACTGGAACGGCCCGAACTCGTGGAACAGGCGCTGACGTCGCTTCGTTGGCTGCTTAAGCTTCAGGTCGACGATCAGGGCTGCGTCAGCCTGATCGGCAACGACGGCTGGCTCCACCGCGACGGCCGGCGTGCCCGGTTCGATCAGCAGCCGGTCGAGGCCATGGCCTTAGTCGAAGCCTGCGTCGATGCCGCCCGCATCTCCGGCGATTCGGCCTGGCTGGACAGTGCCCGCGGCTGCCTGAGCTGGTTCACCGGCAGCAATGAACTCGGCGTCAATCTCATCGACCCCGACACCGGCGGCTGCTGTGACGGCCTGCACATGGCGGGCATGAACTTCAACCAGGGTGCCGAAAGCACACTGGCGTGGGTTATCGGCGCGCTGGTGCTGGCGAAGGCGACGGACGAAGCTGCGGCGTCCGGCGAAAGCCGCATGGACGGCGTCGGCTTGGATCGTGATGCGATCGCCGCCGCGGTCGCCGTCCGCGGGCTGCTGTAAGCCGGTTGATTCGAAATAGGGATACGCCGCGGATTTCGTCTTCCGTCTTCGCACGGCAGACCGGATTCGCGGCGTTTCTTTTGTACCTGTCGTCCGAATTTTCGCTCAATCTTTTTGATGCGCGCGGTTGTAATCGCCGGCGCTTTCCCCCAAACTCGCGCAACCAAACCGCACGTAGTTCCCGCTCGAAGGATTGAGCCCCCGTGAGAAGACTTCCCATCCATCTGACCAGTGACGACCGGCGCGTGATCGCCCGGCCTTTTATCCTTGGTGCGTCGCGGACTCGCAGCCTGTTCGAGCGCATCGCCACGCTGCCGGAGGACGAGCTCGAAAGCCTGCTCCGCAGCGTCGAAGGCTCTTACGCCGACCGCCACGTGCGCCTGGCGTTCACGTTCCATGAGAACTATGAAAGCGGCGCCGCCATGATCGGCTGGGACCGCCCCTGGACGCCGGCGCGCCGGCTCTTAGCGGGGGCGTACCTGACGATGGAATACGCCGTCGATTCGGCCGCGCTGTTTAACCCGTCGATCGTGATGCACCCCGATCAGTCCGGCGTACCCGACGGCGACACGCGTTTCATTATGAGCCTGCGCGCCACCGGCGAAGGGCATGTGAGCAGCATCGTGTTCCGCACCGGCGTGCTGACGGCCGATGACAATGTCATCATCGATCCGCTGCCGCCGCGGCTGCACCGGTCGCGCATCGCGCCGGACCGCGTCTATCACAAGGACATTTTCCGCCGCAAAGCCGCCGAGATGGCCATCCATCCGGAGAAGCTGCTCAGCTCGGTCATGGAGCAGTTGCCCGACCGCTTCACGCTGATCGAGTTGCATCGCGCGGTCGACAAGATCCGCAGCCGCGACGTCCACGACGCCCGCGAGGTCGACACGCTCAAGACGCTGCTCTGGCTCGGCCAGTCGAACTTCCATGTCGATCTTTCGCCGGACGCGGCGCTGTCGGAATTCGTGCTCTTCCCGATGAGTGAAGAGCAATCGAACGGCCTGGAAGATCTTCGCCTTACCCGCTTCGTCGACGACGACGGCAGCGTCATTTTCCACGGCACGTACACGGCCTACAACGGCGTGCGCACGCTGCCGATGCTGCTGCACACGCGCGACTTTCATCGCATCGAATTCGCAAGCCTGAATGGCGCGGCCGCGGCGAACAAGGGCATGGCGCTCTTCCCGCGGAAGATCAAAGGCAAGTACGTGATGTGCAGCCGCATCGACGGCGAGAACCTGTTCATCGCCATGAGCGACAGCGTGCACTTCTGGGAGACGGCCGAGCGCCTGATCAGCCCGCGCTATCCGTGGGAACTGATGCAGATCGGCAACTGTGGCCCGCCCATCGAAACGCCGCAAGGCTGGATCCTCCTGACCCACGGCGTCGGCCCGATGCGCACGTATGCGATCGGCGCGATGCTGCTGGATCTGGACGACCCGCGCAAAGTCATCGGCCATCTCAAAGAGCCGATCATCACGCCGGACGGCGAAGACCGCGAAGGCTACGTGCCGAATGTCGTCTATACCTGCGGCGCGATGGAAGTGGCCGGTGACCTGTTCATCCCGTTCGCGATGGCCGACAAGAGCACGAGCTTCGTCGTGATTCCAACGCAGGAACTGGTGAACAAGTTGCTGAAGTCGATGAAGTGATTGTGGAGGGGCGACATACATGTCGCCCGCGAGGGCCGACCGACGTTCCCGGGCGACATGTATGTCGCCCCTACAAACCAAAAAGCCCCGGACATCCTGTCCGGGGCTTTTCGTTTCGGGATTCGTCAGGCCGCTCAGGCCGCGTGTCGCATCGGGCGGACGGCTTCGCGGATCGGGCGGAAGACCGTGGCCACCGGGCGACTCTGCGGGACGGCTGCCGCGATGGGCTTGCGATAATCGAACAGCGTCTTGAGCTTGAGGAAGTGCTTCTCGAAAGCATGGAAGCTGACCCAGGCAATGCCCCAACTGAGCGCGATCGATACGGTGGCGTGGATGATGATCGCGGCCGCGTAGCTGCCGAAGAGGTGGTGCAGCGTGGTCCACGGCAGCATCAGGTCGAACGTCTTGGCGAAGAACATGTGCGTCACGTACAGCCCGTAGCTATAGCGGCCGAGGCTGGAAAGCACGGGGTTGGCGATGACTTTGCAGGCCGTCGAGCCGCTCTTGATCCGGCCGCACTCCAGCACCAGGAAGGCGCTGACGGCGGCGAGGAACGTGTAGCCGACGAAGGTTGTCGCAAAATCGTCGCGATCGAAGCGGTGATAGAACCCGACGAGCCCGGCCAAGCCGATCAGCGAGAACATCGCCGCCGCGGCAAAGCGTGGCCGCCAGATTTCCATGCCGTTCTTTTCCGTCAGCAGCACGGCCATCAGGCCGCCGAGAGCGAGTGAATCGACCCGTGTCGGCGTGAGAACGTACGGCACGACCGAGTCAAAGCCCGCCAGCATCAGCACGGCCCGAAGGATCGGGGCGGCCAGGATCAGCGTCAGGCAAACACTCTTGAGCTTGTCCCGTGAGCAGAAGAAAACGATCAGCGGCCAGACCAGGTAAAAATGTTCTTCGACGGCCAGCGACCAGAAGTGGTTGACCGCGCCCCAGCGTTCGCCGGCGACGGCCACCTTCAGGTTCGTGCCGTACAGCCACAGCCAGCTCTGGCCGTCGATCATCACCGGCAGGTCTTTGACCAGCCGGCCGAAGAAGGTCAGAAGGAACGGGCCGACCACGGGCATCGTCAGCATCACGGGCAGGCCGATCAGGACGATCGCCAGCGTGAGGTAATAGACGGGGAAAATCCGCAGCGTGCGGCGGGCGTAGAAGTTCAGGAAATAGTCCGGCGAGCTCTTGGTCCGCAGTAGGATCGAAGTGATCAAAAAGCCCGAGAGCACGAAGAACAGATCGACGCCGATCCAGCCCGTGTGGAAGCCGGTCAGCATCTTCTTCTCAAACCACGAGCCGCTGACGGCTGGGGTGAAGTGGTGGAACAGCACCATCAAAATCGCGATTCCACGCAATCCATCGATGGCCGGCATATGGGCGAGTGCTACGCCCGACCGCGTCGGGTCAGCCGCCGGCTTTGAAGCCGCTTTGGCGGCCGGTTTGGCCGCCACGGATCGGGCCGTCGTGATATTGGCCGTCATTGTGTTCATGTCGAACTCCGAACTCTTGGTCGCGCCACGTTCCGCCCATCCAAGGCAGCTCGTACGAACAGCGCGTCTCAACTTGTTCGATGTATCGGACGTTGAACGCCTTCGGGTTGAATTGAAAACATCAGGACATGGTCAAAAGGGGCGACATTATCGGCAATGGGACGCGGTGAATCGGCGCATTCGGAACGAAATCGCCGTGGTCTGGTCCCCTCTCCCGCGTACCCGCGGGGGAGGGCTAGGGAGGGGGTCTGCCGATTCAAAGTTGGTTTTGTTTTCCGCAGCGGACCCCCTCCCTAGCCCTCCCCGGCGTACCGGGAGAGGGGATCAGAGGCCGCTCGCGTCGTGATGGCCGTTGCCTACTTAGCGTTGTCTTTGATGAACGTCACCAACTTCGGCCAGCCTTCATCGACTGCCTTGCGGTTCGCGCCGTCCTTCCCGGTCTGCTGCCGGAAAAAGCCATGGCCTGCACCGGCGAAGGTGAACGGCGTATAGGTCTTCTTCGCGGCCGCCATCGCCTTTTCGGCCACCGGCACGGTGGCGGTCACGCGGGCGTCGTCGCCGCCATAGAAGCCCATGATGGGCGCTTTGATCTTGGCGAAGTCCGCTTCATCCTTCGGTGGCGTGCCGTAGCAGACGATGGCGGCGGCCAATTCAGGATTGTGAACCGCGTAGGCGAAGCTCGCACCACCGCCCCAGCAGAAGCCGACGGTCGCGATCTTCCCATTCCCGGCCGGCAGTGTTTTGCCGTAGGCGAACGCAGCGTCGAGCATGGCGTTGGTCGCATCGGGCTTCAGATCGCGAACGGCCTTCACCACCGCATCCCGGCCGGCGAAGCTATCAGTCCCGCCGCCATTGGGGCCGCCGCCGCTGAGCAGATCGGGGGCGACGGCAATGAACCCCTCGGCCGCCAATTGATCGGTCGTGGCCCGCAGCCAATCGCTCAGGCCGAAGATTTCCTGGATGACGATGACGACCGGCGCCTTGTCCTTCACTTCCGGATAAACGACCCACAGCTTCATCGGCTTTTCCATCCCCGGCACGGCCACCTCGGCCCATTCGCCGTGACGCGGCGAAGCATCGAGCGCGGCCTTGGCGCCGGCTTCATCGGCCGGGCCGACAGCGGGGCGGGTGGCGGGCGTTTGCCCATGAGCGATCGCGGCGGTCACGAGCAGGGCAGGGAGAATGCCGCATTTCATAGAAAGCGCCTTGGTAGAAGTCCGTGGCTGAATGATCGATCGTAGGCGTTTCACGGTGCTTCGCGAAAGGCAACGGTCCCGCGGCCACGGTACACCGGCTTAACCGTGCTAAGGTATTGGAAGCCTTACTCCCACTCAGGACGATTCAATGACGCTTTCCCTGCCACGCGCGGTTGCTGACTACTTAGCCGCCGATGAATCCAGCAATCCCGATCGGTTGGCCGACTGCTTTTCGGACGAGGCTCACGTCCACGACGAAAAGCACGATTACCGCGGCCGCGACCAGATCAAAGCCTGGAAGACATCCACCTCGGCCAAGTATCAGTACACGGTTGAGCCGCTGACCATCGTGACCGAAGGGCAGATTTCGACGCTGCACGCCCGGCTGGCCGGGAACTTCCCGGCCAGCCCGGTGGAGGTGGATTTCACCTTCACGATCGCCGGCGATAAAATCACCGAACTGGCCATCCATTGACGGTCCGATGCGAGATTAAGCACAGCAAGGCGGGATTGGCAGCCCCATAACGGCTTGACAGTTCCGGCCCAAACATCTAAGGTACGCGGCCCTACGTCCGGCGGGAAATCCCGCCGTTCGTTTGTTTTTAGGGATCATTGATCGCGGCGGGGTGTCCCTTTTGTCCGGGCCTGTCGCACGCAACGCCCATTCGCGTGGGCCCCAGGAGTTCGGCCATGTTGCCCGTCCAACGCATCAGCAAGTCGCGCAAGCGCAAACGCCGCTCGCACCAAGCCCTTACGCCGCGCCAGTACGTCCGTTGCCCCCAGTGCGGCAACGCCAAGCTGCCCCACTGCGCGTGCGGCAACTGCGGATTCGTGAACCCGAATCTGGCCATCGACGTCAAGTCGGAAGAAGCCTAAAGAGGCTGGCAGCTGACGGCTTGCAGCTAGCGGCTAAGAAAGCAGACGTTTTGCTGCTAGCCGCCCGCCGTTAGCCGCTAGCTTCCCTGCGAAGGAGCGCCCTGGTGCGAGCGGCCGTCGATGTGATGGGGGGCGATAAAGCCCCAGACGCGATCCTGGCCGGCTGCTGGGAGGCCGCGGGGCTTCTCGCGCCGGGTGATCAGATCTTTCTGGTCGGTCCTAAAGAGATTGTCGACGCCGCCCTGGCGTCTTCGCCGGTCGCCCCGGAACTCCGCAAATATTACACGCCGGTTTACAGCACGCAGGTCGTGGCGATGGACGAATCGCCCGTCGAGGCGGTCCGCACCAAGCGTGATTCCTCGATCGCGATCATGAACAAGCTGGTCGCCAAGGGCGAGGCCGATGTCGCGATCAGCGCAGGTAATACCGGTGCCTGTGTCGCGGGGGCTCAATTAAGCATGCGGCTGCTGCCGGGCGTTTCCCGTCCGGGCATCGCCGTGGTGCTCCCTACCTTTCACGGCCCGGTCGTTCTCTGTGACGCCGGCGCCAATCCCGAACCAAAACCGCAGCACATGCTGCAATACGGCCTGATGGCCTCGGCCTATGCCCGCGCGGTGCTCGGCATGGAAAATCCTCGCGTCGGCCTGATGTCGATCGGCGAGGAAGATTCCAAGGGCAACGCCATGACCAAGGCGTCTCGCCAGCTGATGCGCGACGAGCCGCAGATCAACTTCGTCGGCAACATCGAAGGCAAAGACATCCTCAAAGGCGTGATCGACATTTGCATCTGCGACGGCTTTGTCGGCAACATCATTCTCAAGTTCATGGAAGGCGTCACCGAAGGCCTGTTCCAGACGCTGATCAATGAAGTCGCTGAGGCCGACCCGGACCTGCTCCTAAGCCTCAAGCCGGTGATGAAGAAAATCCACGCCAAGCACGACTGGCAGGAAACCGGCGGCGCGCCGCTCCTGGGCGTCGGCGGCATCTGCCTGATCTGCCACGGCCGCAGCGAAGCGAAGGCGATCAAAAACGCCATCCGCGTCGGGAAACAGCTTTACGACGCTAAGATCAATGAGAAGATTGTTGATCAGATCAGCAAGTCGATTCAGGTCGAGGAATAATTCCTTGGTTCGATTTATGGGATACGAACGGTATATACCCGATCATCCGTCCCCGGCCAGCGAGCCTCCACTCATCGATCCTCCAAGCATAGGCCGACGTATTCGCGTCGCCATTGGCGGGGGCATCGTTTCTTTCCTAGGATCTTTTCTACTTTTCTCTTACATGGGTGCACATCAGCATTTCGCCGCGTTACCTGTAAGCATGCTGGCCGGGATTATTGGCTTCGCCATTTTTGGCCCCAATCGATAGTCGCTCACCGTCACGTGAAGGCGATTTTGATCAAGATCGCTTTCCTGCTCGGCTGTTTTGCATTCCTCTACAGACCCGTGACTTCGATGCCCGCGACAACACAGGTCTCGGCGCACCGCGACATGTGGCACCCGTACGATTCGTGGCCGCGAAACTCGATCGCCGAGGTGCACCCTCCAATGGTCAGGGCCTCGTCGGCTTCCCTCAATTCCAACAATCGGCTATCACTTACTCCCCCATATGTCCTATTCCGCCATTATTTCCGGCACCGGCAGCCATCTGCCTGAGAAACGCCTGACGAACG
This sequence comes from Phycisphaerales bacterium, assembly GCA_028288875.1. GTDB lineage: Bacteria > Planctomycetota > Phycisphaerae > Tepidisphaerales > Tepidisphaeraceae > RYN-431. The sequence continues at coordinate 10,006 of JAQGHK010000023.1, forward strand.
ACGACCTGCAGAAGATCGTTGAGACGAACGACGAGTGGATCGTGCAGCGGACGGGCATCAAGGAACGCCGCATCGCCGGGCGGGAAGACACCACCGCCAGCCTTGCCAGCCATGCCGCCACGAAGGCCATGCACGCGGCCGGTGTGGAATCCAAAGACATTGACCTGGTTATCTGCGCCACGATCACGCCCGAGATGGTCACCCCCAGCACGGCCTGCTTTGTCGCCGCTAGCCTGGGCATGAACAAGACGCCGGCCATGGACTTGTCGGCCGCCTGCAGCGGGTTCGTGTACGCCCTCGATACCGCCGCCGCGTTCATCAAATCGGGCCGGTATAAGAACATTCTGGTCGTCTGCTCGGAAACACTCAGCCGCATCACCGATTACCAGGACCGCGGCAGCTGCATCCTGTTCGGCGACGGCGCCGGTGCGGTGGTCGTCAGCCGCAGCGAAGAAGCAAATCGCGGCCTGCTTTATTCCAGCCTTCAGGCCGACGGCCACGGCTGGGAACTGCTGTACTGTCAGC
>JAQGHK010000041.1 GCA_028288875.1 Phycisphaerales bacterium
GGTGAGTGAAAGCTCAAACCATCCGATCATCTGACGCCTCTCTGTGTAACGCGCCGATCGCCCGCAGAACGGCAAACGTCGCGGTTTGATTTCGCTGAGCCTCGGCCGTGGTCAAAGCCGGCCGCTCTCTTAGCCGGCCGGCGTCTAGCCGACGGAATAGACCTTGTAGCGAAGATGCCGATCGCTCGCCCGTGATATCAGCGCCGACAATGGTGCACGCGTTTGCCACCTGCCGCACGGCGCCGGCAAGTTCTGACAGGGTGAGGCGTCCGGCGTCCCAATCGGTCGAAGCGTCCTCGGCGCGGAGGCAGTCCTTATCTACGCTCACATACACGTCACGCCCCGCAAGCCGTTCGATCGCCCGAGCCGCACCGCCGGTCTGAAAGGTATCGAAGGTAAGCCGTCCCGCGCCCGGAATTCGAACGGTGGCCATGTCCATCGGCACCAGGCGTAATCTCGCTTCGCGCAATGCGCCGAGCGGTGCAAAATAGAACTTGTGCCACGCCAGGTCACTGGACGACGGGCCGATGATCGTAACGTCCGAGACCCCCGGCAGACGCAGTGCGGACCAGACCCAATTGCCGCAATGATGGCGTGGATGGTGCGAGAACCAGTCCGGGTGATTGTCGAACAGCACGAGCGACACCGGGCGATCGACGCGCGCAACACCCTCCAGCAGAAGGAGGCTGGCGTAGTGAAAATCGCCGGAGCCGATCAACGTCACTTGGCGTGGCGACGTTGCGGTTTTGGCGAGCCGCAGCCTCAAGCTGGCCAATGCATTTCCGCGCGCCCACAATCGACTTCGGTTGCGTAGCTCATTCAAGTTGAGGCGTTCATCCACGAACCCGGATAATTGTGGCTGCGATCGCAGCCACTCATCCCACTCCAAGGCAACGATATGGAACGGATCGGCGATCAAGGGATTCCAGCCGTTTCAAACGCAGCACGCCGACTCGGCATGGCCGCCGGTGCGGATTCGATGGGCTGGTAGGCCAGGAACGAACGCAGCCGCACCAATATGGCTTGAATCATCGGATTGCGATGGCGAAAGAGCGTAATGCTCCGCACGAACTTCGCGCCGAGCCTGGCCTTCGTCGATTGAGCGCCCGGGCCCGCGTGGTACGTACCGATCCGCTGCTCGATGCAGTATCGAACGTTTTCAATCCACGACGCGAAATACAGGTGATTATCGCGCCCGATCCGCGGCGACATGCAGAAGTATTTATCAATCAGGCGGTCGCCGTGCCGGATCAGAAGATTGAAGGCAATCAGCGTGTCATTCAACCAGTAGAGCACGAAGTGCGCACCGGGCTCAACGGCCGGCAATCGATCGAAGAAAGCCGGCGGCTGAATCCCGAGACTCAGCTCTGCGCCGTCCACCGTTGAGCGGTAGAGCTCGTAAACCGCCTCTCGAGAATCTTCGACGAATCGGCGCCGTTCAACGCGAAATGGGCCGCACTCCCGGAGCTTTTTACGGATGTCCTTGCGGGCGTTCTTGGAGAGATCGGCGATGTAATCTTCCACCCCTGGGTATGGCAGCGGCAGATATCCGCACGGATACGTCTCCAACTGCGAGAATCCGCCAGCCCATTGTGATCTGAGCATGGTTACGAACTCTGGCTTGAAGTTGAGGCAGAGTTGGAGCTGCTGCTTTCGTCGTACGGCTTCGCACGCGAACAACGCCTGGGCCTTCGATATGGCCTCGGTGACGAGGGCAGGCGAGCACTCGCGGTCATAGCCAATTTCGCCCCACTCGCCCTCGACGAATCCGATCCCCATCACGCGCATCCGCAGCATTCGACCGAGCACCGGCAGCCGACTGATCTGACCCAGGCACCGGCGAAGCGACCCGCCGGCAAGCGTTTCGAGTTTCAAGGTTGTCCAGAAGAGCGGGACGAGCAGGATCGGGCGCCCTTCATAACTGACGCTGAGGGAGCCGAATGAAAACCCGTCCATACCGATCTCGTCGAGCAACCGCAGCTGCGCGTACGTGTCGGGCAGCGAAGGGAACAGCCGCAGCCACGTCTCTCTGTCGAGGCTGACAAGTTGGCCGTGGATTTGTGCTTGAAGTCCTGACACGACATCCTGACGTTGGCACCGATTACGGGTGCGCACTTTTTCGCTGATCCAACGGGCGCGGCCGAACGGCCACCCGCGCGAGGGCTTCTTCAACGACATCCGTGATCACGCCGTGTGCCTGTGTGCCGGGGTGTGTTGCGTCCGGGCCGAATCGTTCCACAAGGGGCAGCCGATTTACGGCGCGCGCCCACCGAACAACTTCCGTGTTGGTTTCACAACTGACCGTGTCGAGCGCACTGCTGTACGTCGCCAGCTGGCGGTCCGATTCCACCTGCCCGCCCCGGGCTTCGATCCAGGGCAGCAAATCAAGGCCGACTCGCTTGCTCATCCAAATACCCCGTTGGACCACGTCCTGCGACGGCAGGTCCGACAGAATCGGCCGCGCACCGTAGGCCTGCGTGCAGGCAATAAGTCGGTGCAGGTTGTCTTTGAAGAGATTGATCGGCGTATTGTTTTGTAGCCGTTCCCCCCGGCTGACGATGAATCGTTTCCATTCAATGTCGGCATCACTGCCGCCAATGACGAAAAAGACCACGTCGGGGCGAAAATCGCGCAGCAGTCCGGGCAGTCGCTCGATCGCCTGAACGGTCGTGCGATGGACGGACGCATCGGTCTGAATCGTCCAAGTACCCCGCCGCCAGCGAAGCCGCTCAACAAACCCTGGAGTCGCGTAGCCGTCGATCTGCGTGCCGAACACTTCGGTCGCGCCCAGAGCGATGCTGTCGCCCATGATCAGCAGCTTGAACGAGAATTCGGCGGTCACGCGTTCTCCATCGCAAGGCCGACGGCCGCGGCCGGCTCCGTTAAGGCGGCGTGATGACGCACATCAATCATGCGTTTGAGCTTTCGCGCGGTTCGAATGGTTGCCGGTTCATGGAAGACGACGGCCATTTCAAAGATGCCCAGGGCAAGGTTCTTCATCAGGTCCGGATACTGATACGTGGCCTGCGCGAAGATTTCAGTCCGGACCTGCTCATGATCCGGCCGCACCGTTTCAATGTGGATTTCCAGGATTTCCCGGATCTCACGCAAGCGGAAGACGACCTGCCAGTCATGGGTCAGCCCGGGAACCGGACGGAGGATGTTTTCGAACATCATCGGGTAAAGGTTGCCGCCACTGGCGACGACCAATTCATCCCGCCGGCCGCGAATCCGTGCAATGCGAGGGGCGTAGATGCCGCAGCCGCAGCGTTCGTGCATGACGCGGGTCACGTCGCGGGTTCGATACCGGATCAGCGGCATCACGTTTCGGCGCAGTGTCGTGAAAATCAGCTCTCCCCAGCCGTCCGGATCGACGTCGACGAGTTCTGGGAGAAAATCCAGTGTGTCGAGGTGATAGCCGCCCGATTCATCACACGGCTGAAAGCCGATGGCGTGGCCCTGCTCGACGCTGCCGTAGCACATCTTCACCTTCGCACCGTGCCACACACGGTTCATCCAAGGGAAGGCCCCGGCGGGCATTTCTTCGGCGCCGCCGATCAGCAGCTTCAGCGGATGTTTGCAGCCGTCTTTCTCCGCGATTTCCGTCAGTCGAATCAGCCACGTCGGTTCGCCGAGGACGACGGTGAACTGGTGAAGTTGCAGCCGTCGATACACTTCCAGCGGGTCGACCTTGCCGAACGCCAGGCAGAAGCAGTTCGACGCCATCAACCCGTAGTGCGTCATCAGCCCGGGAATCCAGATCGAAAAATCAAAGGCGTTGGCGACGCGGTCTTCCGGGCCGATGCCCATCATGCCGAATCCCGCCGCCGTCGAAACGCCGATCTCTTTCAGTTCTGCCTGGTCGAAATAAATGCGTTTGTTCTTGCCACTCGTGCCCGAGGACTCGAACACAATGGACGGCTTGCGGCAAAGAAAATCAGGCCCGCGCTCGATCAGATCCTGCGGCGTCGTAAAGAAGTCGCCGAGATCACTCGGCTTCTGAACGGAGCTCGGATTGATTCCTAACTCCGCAAATCTCTCACGGTAGAATTTCGAATGGATTCCCGCCCACCGAACCGTCCTGCGAAAATTCGACAGAGCTATCCGCTTGGCGAGCCATGGCGGCGATGTACGGTACGCCGCACCAAGCCGGGCCGGCGTCATGCGGCGGGTAACGAGACTGGAAAGACTTGCGAGCACAGCGGTCCTTGGTCAGCGGCCTTCGGTCAGCGGCCTTAGTGAGATTGATCAGGCGATGGACTTCATCGCGCGGCGAATCGCGTGGGTCGCGATCCGAGCGTCTTCGGCGGTGTGGGCCGCGGATGTAAAGAAACAGGCGAGCCCAGAGCTATTCGAATGGATTCCCTGTTCCAGAAGCGAGTGTCGGAACTTGGCGTATCGAACCGAATCCGCCTGGAAAAGGTCGCGATAATTAGTCGCGGCCGCGGTGAGGCCGAAGATCACCTGGAACATCGAGCCGGTGCCCTGCACCACGCACTCGATACCGAAGTCGCGCGCGCTGCGATTGATCTCCTCGATCATCGCGTCGCCGACGGCGTTCATTCGCTCGTGCGCGGCCGGGTCGCTCAGCAGCTGCAGCGTTGCGAGGGCGGCCGTCGCTGAGATCGGGTTGCCGTTGTACGTCCCGCCATGTTTAACGACATTACGGGCGATCGGTTCCATCACGGCTGCGCTCCCGGCGAACGCGCTCAGCGGGAACCCGCCGCCGGCAGCCTTGGAATAGACCGCCAGATCCGGGATCACCCCGAACGCTTCCTGGGCACCGCCGGGCGCCAGCCGAAAGCCTGTAACGATCTCGTCATAAATCAGCAGAATGCCGCGTGAGGTACAGGCGTCGCGTAGCCATGCGAGAAATCCCGGCAGCGGCATGGTGCAGGCGTTGTTGGCGACTACCGGCTCCAGAATGATGGCTGCAAACTCGCCAGCGTAGGCGTCAAGAATCGCACTGACGGCTTGGCGATTATTCCACGGCGCGATGATGACATCGTCGACCACACCCGCCGGGATGCCCTGCGAGTGCCCGATGCTGTTCGGCCGATCCGTAGGGCCCGCCTCGGCGAGCGACGGCCTGTTGCTGACGGCCAGCACATCGACCCAGCCGTGATAGTGGCCTTCGAATTTCAGAATCTTCGATCGCCCGGTGAAGCCGCGCGCCGCGCGAATCGCGCCGCAGATGGCCTCCGAGCCGCTGTTCGCAAACCGCACCTGCTCCGCACACGGAACCATTCGGCAGATCTGTTCGGCCAGTTCGACTTCGACCGTATTGCACGTGCCGTACATGGTGCC
>JAQGHK010000062.1 GCA_028288875.1 Phycisphaerales bacterium
AGCACCATCGAAGAGCTGCAGACCAGCAACGAGGAAATGAAGGCTTCCAATGAGGAAGTCAGCAGCGTCAACGAAGAGCTGCAAAGCACCAACGAAGAGCTCGAAACCAGCAAGGAAGAGCTGCAGAGCCTCAATGAGGAGCTCAGCACCGTCAACGCCCAGCTGACGTCCAAAATGGAGGAACTGGAGCGGATCACCAACGACCTGTCGAGTCTGCTCAGCAGCACGGACATCGCCGTGCTGTTCCTCGATACGCAATTGCGCATTCGCCGGTTCACGCCGGCGATGAAGTACCTGATCGACCTCATTCCCTCCGACGCCGGCCGGCCGCTGTCGGACATGGCGCACAAATTTCGTGATCCGCAGCTGCCCGCCGACGCCGAATCGGTGTTGGAGAAGCTGGTTCCGATCGAGCGGGAAGTGGTAGCCGACGGCGGGCAGTGGTACGCCCGGCGGGTGCTGCCGTACCGGACGACGGACAATCGCATCGAAGGCGTCGTCGTGACGTTCGTCGACATTACTGCCCGCCGCGCTGCCGAGACGTCGCTGCGCCAGAGCGAAGAACAATACCGCATGATGGTGGAAGGCGTCCGCGACCACGCGATCTTCCAGACCGATCTCTCCGGCCGAATCATCTCGTGGAATGCGGCGGCGGAGCGGGTGCTCGGCTTCTCCCAAGCCGAGGCGATCGGCGAGTCGGTGTCGATCATTTTTACGCCCGAAGACCGCGCCAGCGGCGCCGACCAGTTGGAAATGAAGACCGCGCTGATCAAAGGTCGCGCGATCGATGAGCGCTGGCACGTGCGGCGTGACGGATCGCGGCTGTGGGGCAGCGGCACGCTGACGCTTCTGACCGACGAGGCCGACCAGCCCCGCGGCTTTGTGAAAGTCATGCGCGATGCCACCGCTCGTCGCCTGGCCGAGATGGCCCAGGCGGAGTCGGAGGCGCGGTTCCGCGCCGTCGCCGATATTGTTCCCGACCTGCTGTGGGAGAACGACACCTTGGGCCGCGCCAGCTGGCAGAACCGCCGCTGGTATGACTTCACCGGCCAGTCCCCCGAGCAGGCGGCCGGGCGGGGCTGGGCAGACGTCATTCACCCCGAAGACCGCGCCCAATCGCTCGTGCAGTTCCAGACCGCACTGGATAACGGTCAAGATTATCGCTGCGAACAGCGCCTGCGCAGCCGCGACGGGCAGTACCGTTGGTTCCTGTCGCAGGCCTGCCCCATGCGCGACGAGGCCGGCGCCGTGCTCCGCTGGTTCGGGGCCGCGACCGACATTCACGAGCACCGCATCAGCCTCGACGCCCTGCGGGAAAGTGAAGAGCGGTTCCGCCTGGCGATCGAGGCGGCGAACATGGGCTTCTGGGACTGGGACGTGGTCAACGACACCGTCAACTGGGACCCCTCGCACAACCGCCTGTTGGGGCTCCCGGAAGACCAGAGCGTCGGCAACGAGGCGCAGTTCCTCGAACGTGTCCACCCTGACGACCGCGACCGCGTCACCCTCGCGCTGCGGGCGGTCTTGGAGCGCCGCGCCGATTACAATGTGGAATTCCGCGCCGTTCACCCGGACGGCAGCGTGCGCTGGGTCGCCGGCTACGGCCGGTCATTCGGTAGTCAAAAAGGGCGGGTCACCCGCATCATCGGCGCGGTGCTCGATATCACGCATCGCAAGCTCGTCGAACAGGAACGCGTGTCGCTCTATGAGAGCGAAAAGGCCGCTCGCGCCCTGGCCGAGTCGGCCAACAACATCAAGGATCAGTTCCTCGCCAATGCCAGCCATGAACTGCGCACGCCGCTGTCGGCGATCCTGCTCTGGTCGAACCTGCTGCAAGGCAACAGCGCCGACGAAACGATGCGACGCGAAGGGCTGGCCGCCATCGAGCACAGCGCCAAAAGCCAGCAGCGGCTGATCGAAGACCTGATGGACACCGCCCGTATCTCGGCGGGCAAGGTCCGGCTGGACATCAAGCCCGTTGATCTGGCGAGCCGGGTGACCGCGGCCATTGAGACCGTGCGGCCGGCGGCCCAGTCCAAGGGCGTTGAACTGAAAATCGACATCGGCGACGACATCGGTCACGCCTTAGCCGATGCGGATCGTGTGGAGCAGATCGTCTGGAATCTGGTCAGCAATGGCGTGAAATTCACACCGGTCGGCGGGTGGGTTGAGATCCGCGTACGCCGCAAAGGGCGGCAGGTCGAAATCCGGATCAGCGACACCGGGCAGGGCATCGCACCCGAGTTGCTGCCGGACGTGTTCGCCCGCTTCCGGCAGGGCGATCCAAGCAACACGCGCCGCCACGGCGGGCTGGGCCTTGGCTTGGCGATCAGCCGGCAACTCGCGGAGCTGCACGGCGGCACCATCGAAGTGACCAGCGAAGGAACGAACAAGGGCTCCACCTTCACGGTGAAATTACCGCTCCCCAAACGCGTTGGCGCCACAGCGGACCCGGACCCGGAAGCAGCGATTGTTCCCGGCGGCTCACTGGGCGGCGTCCGCATCCTGCTCGTGGAGGACGACGTCAAAACCCGTGAGGGATTGGCCCGCCTGCTGACCAATGCCGGGGCCGCCGTGGAGCCGGTCGGGCACGTCGACGAAGCGATCGCCGCGATCGTGCGGGAGCGCCCGGACATCATTGTTTCGGATATCGGCCTGCCCGACCGCGACGGGCATGCCTTCCTGCGTCAGCTTCGCAGTGACAGCGAGCTCAACAGCCCGCGCCTGCCGGCCGTCGCGCTCAGCGCCTTCAATCGCCCGCAGGACCGGTCCCGGGCGATTGAGAGTGGATTCGATGAGTATCTGTCCAAGCCCGTTCAGCCGCCGCTACTGGTGGGGCTGATGCGCAAGCTGCTGGGGATGGAATAGCCGGGCAGAACGGCGAGCATGCTTGCCTGCTACACGCGGGTGCGGTGCGTCTTAGACGATCCGATCCAGCATGGCTTCGCCGCGGGTAAACCGGCGCAGGTTTTCCAGGAAATGATCGGCCTGGCGCATCGGCTCGTCGATCGTCCCGCCGGCGGTGTGCGGCGTGATATGGACGTTCGGGGCCTTCCACAGCGGATGCTCCGGCGGCAGCGGCTCGGGCGTGGTGACGTCTAAATACGCATGCGCCAAGCGGCCCTTGGTGAGGGCGGCGAGCAGGGCGTCCTGATCGGTCGTGTCGCCGCGGCCGATGCTGATGTAGATCGCGCCGTCGGGCAGCATGGCCAGGCGATCTGCGTTAAACAGCCCGCGTGTACCGGCCGAGGAGGGCAGCATGTTGATGACGATTTGCGCGGTCGGCAGATGCGTATCCAGCTCGGCGGTTTCCAGCGTGCGGACGATTTCGTCGCCGCGGACGGTCCGCCGGAAGGCCAGCAGGTGCAGATCGTACGGCTTGAGCAGTTCCGCGAGTCGCTGGCCGATCGCGCCGTAGCCGACCAGCAACGTTTTCTGTCGACGGAGCAGGAACGAATTACGGCGGATGGCGGCCTGATTCCACTGGCCCGAGGGCTG
>JAQGHK010000070.1 GCA_028288875.1 Phycisphaerales bacterium
AATTACCGACGGCCACGCGACGGGCCGCCCTTGCCGGGGCCGCCTTTGCCAAGACCGCCCTTGCTCGGGCCACGGCCGAGGCCGCCGCCTCCGCCACCGACGTTGGGGCGATTGCCGCGGAACGCCGGACGACCGCCGCCACCGGCGACCGGGTGCGAGGCGCGCGTCACGCCGAATTCACGCGGTGGCTGTGATGGCTGATTATCGCGCGTCTGGTTCGTGTGCGGCGTGGCATGGCTGCCGCGACGCGGATCGATTTCAGGTGCGTTGCGGCCATTGCCGGAACGACCGCCCTGGCGACCACCACCGCCGCCACCGTTGCCACGACGGGGACCGTCATCGTGGGCCTGTGCCTCACGCGGCGGCATCGGCGTGCCTTCGATCGGGTTGTCCTTGATCGTGATCACGCGCTTGATGAGCTTTTCGATGCCGCGCAGGTTTCCGCGTTCTTCACGATCGCAGAAACTGATGGCCGCCCCGCTCGCACCCGCCCGGCCGGTGCGGCCGATGCGGTGGACGTAGCTTTCCGGCTCATGCGTGAGGTCAAAATTGACCACATGCGTGATGCCGTCAATATCAATGCCACGGCTGGCGATGTCGGTCGCGACCAGCACGGGGATTTTGTTCGTAGCGAAACGGTCCAGGGCGCGCTTGCGGGCGTTCTGGGTCTTGTTGCCGTGGATGGCTTCGGACTCAATGCCGAAGGTCTTCAGGCTGCGGACCACCTTGTCGGCCCCGTGCTTGGTGCGCGTGAACACGATCGTGCGGTACATCGGCAGTTCTTTGATCAGATGAGCGAGCAGCTGCGGCTTGCGCGGCTTCTCGACCATGTAGACCGACTGCTCAATCTTATCGACCGTGCTGGCCACCGGCGTAACGGCGATGCTGACCGGCTTGTGCAGAATGCTGTCGGCCAGGCGGCGAATTTCCTGGGGCATCGTGGCGCTGAACAGCAGCGTCTGACGGGCCTTGGGAATGTGGGCGACGATCTTGCGGATGTCGGTGATGAAGCCCATGTCTAGCATGCGATCGGCTTCGTCGAGGACGAAGATTTCGATACCGCTGAGGTCGACATGGCGCTGCTGGTAAAGGTCCAGCAGACGGCCGGGCGTGGCGATGATGACGTCAAGCCCGTTGCGGAGCATCTGGACCTGCGGGGTCTGATTGACACCGCCGAAGATCACGCCGTGCTTGAGCGGCAGGAACTGGCCGTAGGTGCGGAAGCTCTGCTGAATCTGGCTGGCGAGCTCACGCGTTGGCGTGAGGACCAGGCAACGCGGGCGGCGGGTGCGTTCCTTGGTGTCGTTAGCCAGGTGCGTGAGGATCGGCATCGCGAAGGCGGCCGTCTTGCCGGTGCCGGTCTGAGCACAGCCCAGGACGTCGTGCTTTTTAAGCACTTCGGGAATGGCCTGCGCCTGGATGGGCGTGGCGGTTGTGTATTCTTCGGAAGCGGCGGCGCGGAGGACGGCCTCATGGAGACCAAGCTGAGAAAACTGCATGCAATTCACCCTTGCCAGACTTTTGTCGGGCGGTGCGAGATGCGCACCAAAACCCAAAAAGCCTCGGCGAAGGTGCCGAAAAATGGCTGGTCAGTGCGCTACAACCGGGTGCGAGAATCGCCAGTCAAGGAGAGTCGATCGCGGGCCCACGCATGATGCGGCGGGCGGGTTGTCCGAGCAATATACCAGATTGTGGGCTGTCGCACAATCACAATCCAGTTGCTATGTTCCACCCGTTTCATTAGTTCCGAAACCCACCGAAGCAAACGTGCGAAGGTGTCGATGGGTGAATATCGTGTAATAGCCCTACAGGAGCACGCTGAATGCAGGCGAGTGACACCCTTGTGATGAACGCCCCGATGGCCGCCCGACTGGCGGCAGTCGAGGCCGCCTTTAACGACGAACTCCACTCCGACCTGCCGGTCGTCAACGAGCTGTCCCAGCACGTCGCCCGCTACCGCGGCAAGATGCTGCGCCCCATGCTCACCCTGCTCTGCGGCCAAGCCGTCGGTACGCTGAGCGACGCCCACACCACCATCGCCACCGTCGTCGAGATGGTCCACATGGCCACGTTGGTGCATGACGATGTGCTGGACGAGGCCGACCTCCGCCGCCGCGGCGTCACCGTTAACCGCCTTCACGGCAACGAAGCGGCCGTCATGCTCGGCGATTATCTCATCAGCCACAGCTACCACCTGTGCAGCAGCCTCGACAGCCAGTACGCCGCCCGCATCATCGCCCGCACCACCAACCAAGTGTGTGAAGGCGAACTGCTGCAGCTCAGCAATCGCAACAATCTGCAGCTGGATGAAGAGACGTACGTCACAATCATCAGCCGCAAGACCGGCAGCCTGATCGCCGCCAGCTGCCTGCTGGGCGCCCACTTGGCCGGGGCTGACGAAGCCACCGCCAAGAAGCTGGAAAAGTTCGGCTTGAGCCTGGGCATCGCGTTCCAGATTCAGGACGACATCATGGACCTCGTCGGCACCACCGGCGAAGCGGGCAAGACGCTCGGCATCGACGTGCAGAAGTGCAAACTGACACTCCCGATCATCCACTTCCTGCAATCCGCCCCGGCCGAGCACCGCGAACTCTGCCGCAGCCTGCTCATCAGCGGCGAACGCAACGCGGTAGAACGCATCCGCAACCTGATCGCCCCGAGCGACAGCATCGACTACGCCCGCGCCCGGGCGTCACGCTTGGTGGAACGGGCGAAGCAGAGCTTGGCGGAGCTGCCGGATAGCGAAGCGAAACGCGCCCTCGACCGCATGGCCGACTTCGTGTTGGAACGGAAGCACTGACTGTCTTCGTAGGGGCGACGCATGCGTCGTCCGGGAACGT
>JAQGHK010000079.1 GCA_028288875.1 Phycisphaerales bacterium
ACCGATTCACTGCTCTTTTTCGGCAGCACCTTGATGGCCACTTCGCGGGCGAGGCTATTCTGGCGGGCCTTATAAACCGTGGCCATCGCGCCTTTGCCGAGCTTGCTGATAATGGTGTAGCCGGGAATCTGCTGGCTCTGCCGCTCCGCCATCGTCTTGCGGACGCGTTTCACCTGATTGGCGGTGACGAAGCCGTTTTCGACCAGCAGGTCGGCCAGCGAGCGCTGATTGGGGTCGGACGCCTGCTTCTGCTGTTCGCGGCAGTAGTCGAGTTCGTGACGGGTCGCGAGACCCGCATCGATGACGACACGGCCGACTTCCGTGTCGATGTTCGCCATCGCCGAGGGCGAGTGGGTTTCGAGGTTGGACGGCGTCGGGGACTGGGTCATGCGGGAACGGCCAGTTAAACCGTAAAAGTCAGGGCCTCTGGTGTCAACCAAATTCACCTTGGCTGACACCAATCATACGCCATAAATCGCCCCAAGGTTTGGGGGATAGGGAATTCACGCATCGCTCCTGTTGGGGTTGGAGAATCAGCGGGTTCCATCTGAATGGAGATGCCTGGGTGGGGGCGTTCGCGGCCCGTATTTTAATGTCCGAGTCCGATAAGTTTTGACGGCCGATGACAGAGATTGGAAGCCATCGAGGCTCGCTGCCGTGATTGGTTGAGATGCGTCGGTGGGATGTGGCCTAAGATCGCCGGACGACACGACATTTCCCCGGCCGCCGTCAATGTGCGATAACCGACAGGAACAGGAGAAGGTATGAAGATTTTGGTCATTGAGGACAACCCGCGCATGGCGAGTGCCATCCAAAAGGGGCTTAGCGCTGCCGGACACGTGTGCGACATGTGCATCAGCGGGCGTGAAGGCGAAGAGCAGGGCGCGACCGGCGAATACGACGCCATCGTCCTGGACGTCATGCTGCAGGACCACGACGGCATCGATTTGTGCCGTAACCTCCGCCGCCGGGAAATCCGCACGCCGATCCTGATGCTCACGGCACTCAGCGGCACGAAAGACAAGATTGCCGGCCTGGACGCCGGTGCAGACGATTATCTTGGCAAGCCGTTCGATTTCGAGGAACTGGTCGCTCGCCTCCGCGCGCTCACCCGCCGCGTGACCGACCTCGACTCGGCCCTTTTGCGCTATGCCGACATCGAAATCGACATGCCGCGCCGCCGCGTGACGCGCGCCGGCAAATTTATTGAGATGACGAACAAACAATTTGTTCTGCTCGAGTACCTCATGCGCAACCCTGATCGTGTACTCAGCCGCGCGGTGCTGGGGCAAAATGTGTGGGACATGAATTTTGATCCATTCAGCAACGTGATCGACGTTCACATCGCTGCACTTAGAAAGAAGATCGATCGTCCGTTCGACAAGCAGCTCATTCACACGATCACCGGGGTGGGCTACATGTTCAGCAGCCAGCCGCCGCAGGGATCGACGAATGACGACGAGGTCGGGGACGACTAAAGGCCTCCGCGAATGCGTTCGTTCCGTCTTCGTTTAATCATCGCTTTCGTTGCGCTCTTTGCCGCCATCAGCGTGGCCGTGAGTTTCATCGGGCTGATGCTGCGCGAACAGCAGATCCGGAACGTTTTCGACAGAGAGCTGCACGTCCGGGCCGACACGGTGGCCGACAAAATCGAGAAGTTGCCGGTTGTGGACGTGCGATCGCTGGAATCGGTCGTCGATGCCTTGTCGAAGGAGATTTACTTCCGTGACGTCTACATCCAGGTGTTCGACGACAAGGGCGCCACGCCGGTGAAGTCGCCGAATCTGGGTGCGGGCGGCATTGAGATTTTGTCGCCATTTACAGACGAATCGGTCGATGGCGTGATCCGCGATCGGCCGGTGCTACGGGGCACGTTCCCCAAGGGTGGACCGAAAACGCTTCGCGGTCTGCGGCAGCGCTTTCCGGGGGCCGATGGGCGATCTTTCCTGGTGATCGTCGCGACCGACCCGCAGCTTATTAATGACGCGGTCGTCTCGCTCCGCTGGCTGTTCTTGGGCGGCAACTCGGGCGGCCTGATCGCCGCCGCCGGGGCCGGGTGGCTGGTGACCGGCGCGATGGCCCGCCGCATCGCCGCGATCAAGAACCAAGTGCAGACGATGGGGCCGGAAGAGTTATCCGTCCGCATCAAAACGCACGATCGTGACGAAATCAGTGAGCTGGCGATGCACCTGAACGCCATGCTCGATCGCCTGAAAGCAGGCTTCGAGACGCAGGAACGCTTCATTCACGACGCCAGCCATGAGCTGAAGACGCCCGTCGCCACCGTGCAGGCCGAGGCGCAGGCGCTCATGCTCGGTGAGCCGGATCGTGAGGAGCTCCTCACCTTCGTCCGGAGCACCAACGACGAAATGCGCCGGCTCGGCCGACTCACGGAAGCGCTGCTGCTGCTGACACGGAACAACGAAGCCAAGGTGGCCCAGCGGTTCCGCACGATGGACATGACCGAAATCACCATCGCCGCCATCCGCCATCTGTCGGCCCTCTCGACCGATCACAAAGTGCAGCTCAATCTGGTCCACCTGGAAGGGGCCGGCGAGCAGTTGATGGTCCGGTGCGATCCGGACTTGCTGGAAGCCATGATCAGCAACCTGGTCCGCAACGCGATCCGATTCTCGCCACAGCGAAGCGAAGTCATCATCACGCTTCGCAGCAATGACGGCGTGGCCGAACTGGCGGTGGAAGACTCCGGCCCGGGCATTCCGGTCGACGTGCTGCCCCAGATTTTCGACCGCTATTTCCAGACCAGCCAGACCCGCGTTCGCCGTGGGGCCGGCCTCGGACTGGCGATCGCCATGACCGTCGTCAACCTGCACGGCGGGTCGATCACCGCCAGTAATCGGGCTGGCCACGGTGCCTGTTTCACGGTCCGGCTTCCGCTCCTCAGCAGCACGCCCGTGAAAGCCTGAATCAATAATCGATACAATAACTCATAATTGTATGATTAGGTTAAAGAATCTTTAATGCTGGTTTGACTATTCATTTAGTCGTAATGTCCGATGATACCCGTGTAGGTATTTAAGGGTTGCCCTTACGGGAGACACACCGCGGCAGCGATGAGGAGAGTCGCTCTATCGCTTCCTCCGCGGAGCCAAGTCTATTAGGTGTTTTTATTATGGAATCCTTTCAGAACGACAAATCTGAAGAAGTCCAAGTTTCGCAGTGGCGTCGTTTGTCGCGCTCGGGCCTGCCTGCGCTGATCTGCATTTTGCTTCTGACCTCCACACTCGTCGGCGCGGCCGCTATCAGCGATGTGTCGACCAACATGATGGACGTGGCCAAGATCGTCTCGGTCGTCGCTTTCATCGCGGCGATGGTTGCCCTCGCCATGGGCATGATCGGCAGTGCTTATCGCTCGTGAAGCACGGGCCGCTCAAAGTGGTCTGTCGCGTAAGTTCGCTTTCACCAATACTGAAAACCAGAGACCTGTAAAAAACGCCGAAATTCGGTCGTTTTCGCGTCTTTGAACACGTCGACCGATCGGGTTTTAATTGCTTTCACTCTGCCACGGGGGAACAATCGCCCACGCCGGCCGACCGGCGTCATTTTGAAGCTGCTGACCGAAGAACAATCTCTAAGCTTTGAGCGACACCTGTCTGCCGTGTGCCGACGGTTCTCCAGCCAAGTCGATTCGCCGCTGCTCTCGCAGTGTCTGAACAGCTACATCCAGCATGGCGGCAAGCGGATTCGTCCGCAACTGGTCATCTGGGGCTATTCGCACGCGACCGGTATCGGCGAGGGCAGCGGCGAGGTACCGCCGTGCGTGTCGGACGTTGCGGCCGCGTGGGAGCTGTTCCACGCGTTCCTGCTCATCCATGACGACATCATCGATGGCTCGGACCGCCGGCGGAACCAGCCGTCGCTGCACCGGCAGTTGCAGAGCCTAGACAGCGATTCGCCTCGATTCGGCACCAACCTCGGCATCGTGGCCGGCGACCTTTTCTACGCCTGGGCCAATCAACTGCTGAGCGATCTGGACGTTCCGGCCGACGTGTTCCGGCAAATGCACCGCCTGTTCGCCCGCGTGGCCACCACCACCGGCCTCGGCCAAGCCGTCGACGTGCTGCAGAGCCACGCGCCGCTCGCCGAGCGGGACGAGGCCACGCTGCTCCGCGAATACTCATGGAAGACCGCCGCCTACACCTTTGAAGGCCCGCTCCTGAGCGCCGCCGTGCTGGCCGGGCTGCCGCTGCCGATGCACGCGGTCATCAGCCGCTACGCCTTGGCATTGGGCCAGGCGTATCAGATGCAGAACGACCTGCTCGACCTCGTTCGCCCGGTGGCGGAGGGGTCAGACTTGGTCGAAGGCAAGCACACCTTCACGCTGCTCAAGGCCCGCCAATTTCTGGATGGCGACGCCCGGGCCACCTTCGACCGCGATCTGGATGAGATCGTCGCCTGCAACGGTCGGGCGATCGGCCTGGCCGAGAGCGTACGCTGCCGCCTCCTCGCCACACCCGCCATCGCCTGCACCGCGACGCGGATCAACGAACTCCTCGACGGCTGCATGACCGACACCGCTGTCCTGCCGCCGTCGCTGCGCGACGCGATGGCCGATTGCCTGGACCGCCTTCGCGCCGGCTACTTCGCCATGCCCGTTTAGCCCGGCGAGGTGCATCATCGTAGGGGCGACATACATGTCGCCCGGTGACGTCAATTTGCCCACTCGGGCCACATGTATGTCGCCCCTACGAGTGCCGCGATCCCTTTTCGATCCGTGCCGCTTTCCCCTACGATCGCCCGCCTGATGGAAGTGCCTCGCCGCCGCAGTATTTTCGTCGATCGGCTGTTGCCGTACGCCGCCTTTGCGTTCGGCGAAAACGCGATCAGTTCCCACCGCGGCCACTGGTCGGCCTTCTTTCGCGACCGCATCGGCCCAACGTTCGATGGCCGCGTGATCCTGGAGATCGGCTGCTCCGATGGCGCCTTCCTCGCCCGCCTTGCCGCCAAGCACCCGACGACGGCGTTCGTCGGCCTCGATTGGAAGCACAAATCCCTGTTCATCGCCGCCCAGCGGGTCGAGCAGCTCAGTCTGCGAAACATCGCGTTACTCCGCGGCCGCGGGCAGGACCTGGCCGCGATGTTCGCCCCCGGCGAAGTCGATGAAATCCTGCTCTTCCATCCCGACCCGTTCGCCGAGCCAGAAGAATTGCCGAACCGCCTCTTCGCAGAGCCGTTCCTGCTTGCCGCCCACGGCCTACTCCGCAACGAAGGATCAACGCTGACGCTCAAAACCGATCACCCCGGCTACTACGGCTGGGCATTATCAATCCTCGGCCTCACCGAGCCCTCTTATTTCGCCACCGCCCGAGCCCGCGCCGCCGCCGACCCGGCCCTCGCCAAAAAGCTGACCGGCGAACCGCGCATCCGGGCGAACGATCTGTTGGCCATCGCCGACCGCCCAGCGCGCAGCGGTGCAGCAATCGACCGATTCGCCGTAGCCGCCAACAGC
>JAQGHK010000086.1 GCA_028288875.1 Phycisphaerales bacterium
CGATCTTGTCGGCAATGGCCGGCAGGTTGTCGATGATGTTCGCGAGCCGTTCGACGCCAGCGGCGAGTGCGTCACCAATGACTTCCACCAGTGGCTGGTCTGGCCGTGCTCCGGTCGCTCCGCGGAGGAACCGTTCGACGCTGGAGCCGATCGAATCAACGGCACGGCTAACGGCGTCGGAAACCTTTCGCGCCTGCGTTTGAAACTTCGCACTGTCGAGCGCGGCGAATAGTTGCTGGGCAACGCCGTCTACCTTCTGCGTTAGATGGTCGAAAGCGCCGCTATCTCCGACGCGGGCCATGGCGGCATCGAGCGCGTCGCGGATTTTTTGGATTTTCACGCTGAACAGCTGGCCGGACTGATCGACAATGCTGTCAGGCACCAGCGTGTCGGTGATCTTCTGGACGGCCTTCAGCGCCAGGGCGGGGTCGGCTTTGATGTCATCGACCGTGCGGCCGATGGCCTTCGAGAGGGTCGACGCCGACAAGCCAAACCGTCGCCGCAGGCTGTTGAATGCGTCACCGCCGCCACCGCCTTCAAGAAGCTCCCTGATGGCTGTCGTTGCGCCCTGCTGGCCCTGTTCGGGGTCGAGCGTACCAAGCCGCGCGACGGTGCGATTGAGGCCGACGATCTGAGCGATAGCATTCGGGTCATTTAGCTTGCCAGCGAGTGCGGGCAACGCCGCGAACGTGCTGCCGGTCTGCCGTAGGCCGGCGACGTCCGTCGGCTGATTTCTGCTGGCGGAGACCAGGCCGTAATTCAGTTGCCGAGCGCGGCCCAAACCAGTTACACCGCCAATGGCGAGTTCAAATTTCCGTGAGGCCTCTGTCGCTTCAATGAATTGATCGGCCAGCCGCTTGATCGGCGCGATAGCCAGACGATCGATGCCGGCGAATGCCGCTTGGATGAGGTACACCTTCGCGGCCAAGTCGCCGACAAAGCCCAGTGCCGATCCGCTGCCGAGAGGCGTCGCCAGGCTCCGCTTGAATCGCTCCCAGTAAGTCTGAGCCCGCGGCACCGTGGTCGTTAGTTTCTGGGTCTCGTTATTGAGAGTGGCGATGCCGCCAGCGGCGTTTCGATATTGTGTCGTCGATTTCGTACCACTGGCGTCCATCGTCAGGCGATCCGACACCGGGCGAAATCCGCCCTGACTCAGATAGTTGGTGATCGCGGCCGGGCCGGTGGCCGCAACGGATGCCCCGCGGTTTGGCTCGATGATCGCGCCCGTGCGGGTAAAGCCGGTCGACGGCGACGCGCCCCGGTCAACGATCTTGGTACCGTCGAGCATGCTGACCGACTTTGTGGCCCTGCCGATGTTCGCCACCGACGCGACGACGCGCTCGGCCGCCTTTTCGAACGACGCGGCCATGTTCTGGCCGGCCTTGTCGAACGTGTTGCCGATCAGATCCGTGATCTTCTTCAGGTCGATCGGAATACCCGCATCGTCAATGCGGAGTTTGATGCGGATTTCACGGGGCGTTGCCATCCCCGGGAGAGACGCCAACTCACATACGCAACCGCCCACGCGGATGACGACGCGCGTCTTGCCTCAATATGTCCACATCCATCCGACTGAGTGTTAAGGATCTAAGCCGCCGCCTGCTGTGCCATCGAGCGACTGTCGATGCGATGATCGTCGCGGGAGTGCTGCCAGCGCCTGCCGACGCCGTAGAGCGTGGCTGGCCAGCCGATGAACTGCCTGGCCTGATGCGGGTTGTCGACGAGTACCGCCTTAGGGTTCGAACTGAACGCCTCGCCAATCTCGAGCGAGGCCGCGTGATCGCCAACGCGAAGCCCGAGTGATGGCCATCAGCGCCAACTATCTGGGCCGCATTGCACGCGTCGATAGACAGACGATCACGCGCGCCTGCCATCGTGGCGACCTGCCGCCGCGACCGGTCGAGGGCTGGCCCGATGACCAACTGCCGGATTTGCTTGGCCGGTTGCATGCCGGCATGGCTGCGGCCCGGACCCGGAGCCGCGCAAACCTGGCCCTTCGGTGGGTTCGGCCACGCCGGCGGAGCGAACCGATTGACCCGAGCACGTTGATGTCGTTGACTGACGGATGGACCGTCGAGCCGTACGAGTGGTGCGTCGAACCATGCCTACCGCTTCCTGATTTACCGCCGATCCTCCTGGGGAACGTTCAAGATGAGTGACGAGCGACCACACGAACCTGTACCGCCGGTAGACGCCAAGCCGGCGACGGAAACGAAGGTCCGAAAACGCCACGTCTCCGCACACGAATCCGCCAAAGTGCTGATGAGAACGCTTGTCACGCACTTCGGTGATAAGGCCGAGGCGCTGCGATTTGCTCGGGCGTTCGCCGGAATACAGGTACGCTACCCGAGACCGGAAATGATCGAGCAGCTCGAGCGGGAGGAACGCGTTCTCGCTGCACTACAGCGCGAACCGACCACCGCAGTTGTCCGACGCATGCGCGAGACATTCCACGTTGGTCGAAACGTGATCGGGTACGCCTTCGCTAGGCAGAACGGCGGCAACGGACTCAAAGCCCATCGAGCGGCGATGAAAGCCGATCTGGTGGCGGACGGGCAATCCGACGCGCCGGCCGAAGACGACGCACCCGAGCGCGCCGGCACTAATGTTTAAGGTTCCGCCGTCTAAACTCCGGTCCGGGATTGCCGTATCCCCTGTTAAGGAAAAGGCGGGATAGTCCCGAACGGACGACGCGATATTGTTGTCGCGATGGACGACCGGGAGCGTGCAGCTAGCGCCGCCCGTGTAGACACGCTATTTGCGATAGCAAAGGCGTTGTTTGAATCGGGTGATCCGACGCATCGAATCGCAGCTGTAGAAGCCCTGCGAGTGGCAACTGCCGCGCATCTTGAGCACGTTAAATACTTCCTTGGCCCAAGCACGGGAGCCGCCGACTCCTGACTGGGCTCTCACGCGGGCCGCCGTTCCTCGCCCGCGTGATCCTGCGGCGTCGGAGCTTCCGGGGCGGCATCGGCATTACCCTGATCGCCCGCGGGCTGGCGGGCTATTCGTAGGCACCGCAGGCCGTGCGATCTAAGGGCGGCCTTCAACAGCCCACGCATCCGGATCTCGGCCGGCACACGGTCGTCGATAGGCTTTAGGTCCAATGACCAAACGTCGCGCGGTTCACTCATGCTGCAGCCCGTGTTTCCTTCCAAGAACCGCGGCGGATCCAGTCCGTCGTGTTCTGATGTACTAGCAGGCCGGCCGCGGCATCGTGGGTCACCTTGGCGATGATGACAGCGGCGTTTTCCTCAAGGTGGTTTCCGTTCCAATAGTCGCGGGTCATATTGAACCAGAGTGTGTTCGCGTTTGGCCAGCTATTCCAAAATTGCATAAGGCCGGGGGGCCTCTCTGCTGCCTTTTTAATCGCGTTAGCGTTGGAGAGTCGGCGCACAGCCGCCGTCTTCAGCGATCGGTGATGCTTGGCGATCGACGCAAGTTCATAGTTACCTTGCTTAATGCTCCAGTCCTCGCTGGCAAAAATGGCGTCGGCGAAGTGCTTAACCAGGTCGACGTCGTTATCGCATGTCCGGCCGACTTCGTATGCGATGTGGTCGTCGGCTGGCGACCAAGGACAAGAACGGGAGCGGTCGCCAAGTTTCGTTAGGTATCGATGGGCATACGCATCATGGAATGCTTTAGCCGCTTCGGCATGTTGCTCGGGGTTGCCACCTAAAACGTCGCCTAGCTCGGCATCGGTAAGCCGGCCGTTTCGAGGTACGAAGCCATCGGCCGCCGGCGGCGGGGTCGTCCAGTCTTCGCCCTGAAGGAACGTCATCGGCGCAGGGCTGTGACCGTCGAGAAACTTCTTCGAACTTTTCCACTTAG
>JAQGHK010000090.1 GCA_028288875.1 Phycisphaerales bacterium
CTAGGTTCGGTCTCGCAGGCCGTTGATGGGTAGAGTCAGGGATCGGAGGTGCACGGATGCACAGGTACGAATTGGACGACTGGGCCTGGGCGTTGGTCGAACCGCTGTTGCCGCCGCGGCGGACACGCGGGCGGTGGTGGCGTGATCACCGGCAGGTCATCAACGGCATTTTCTGGATCCTCTTTAGCGGTGCCCCGTGGCGAGACTTGCCCGACCGCTACGGCCCCTGGCAGACCGCTCATCGCCGCCTGAGTTGCTGGCGGGCCGACGGCACCTGGGAGAAGGTGCTGCACCGCCTGCGGCTGCGGGCCGACCGCGTCGGGCTGCTGGATTACGCCCGCTGGAACATCGATTCGACCAGCATCCGCTCCGGCCGACCACGCGATCGGATTATCGCACGGCGGGCGTGGCACCAAACTGCACCTGGCCACCGACGCGAACGGCCTGCCGATCGGCTCGGTAATCACCGCCGGCAACCGCAATGAATGTCCGACCTTCGGCCCGCTGGTCGAGGCGACGCGGCGGCACACGCCACGTCGCCGCCTGCCCGAAGCCCTGGCGGCCGACCGTGGCTACAGCAGCGATCGGATTCGCGACTGGCTGCGTCGTCGCCGGATCAAAGCGGTGATCCCGATGCGGGCCAACGAGCACCTGACCGACGGCCGGCGGGACCGCGAGCCGTTCGACGCCGCCGCTTACCGGGGCCGCAACGTGGTCGAGCGTTGCGTCGGCCGACTGAAAAACTGCCGCCGGATCAGTACCCGCTACGACAAACTCGCCGTGAACTTCGCCGCCATGATCGACTTGGCCATCATCAGCATCTATCTCCGAGAACTCTTACGAGACAGAACCTAACCCTCTCCCATGCGTACAGGGGAGAGGGGACCAGAGGCGTATCGGCAAGCCGCGTTGTGGTATTGATAAACACTATGTCGTCCTCGCCGCGCATCCTCACCGCCTACCACGACCCGCGTTTCGCCGCCCCCATCGGCGAGCACAAGATGCCGATTGGGAAATTCCAGGCCGTGGCCTACGCGCTGCGGAATCGGCCGGACGTTCGGATCGAATCGCCGCCGCCGGTGGATATCGCTGATCTGCGCCGAGTGCATGACGCCGCGTACGTGAGCGCCGTCCGCACCGGCGAGCCGAAGGCGCTCGCCGAGAGTCAGAAGTTTCCCTGGTCGCCGCAGCTCTTTGACAGCGTCCGCTACACCAACGGCGGCGTCGCCGCGGCGGCCGAAAAAGCCCTCACCGACGGCGTCTCCTGCGCCATCGCCAGCGGCTTCCACCACGCGCACGCCAAGCGCGGCGAAGGGTTCTGCACCTTCAACGGCCTGGTCGTGGCGATCGATAAACTCCGCGCCGAAGGCAAACTTTTCAACGCCGCTGTCCTCGATTGCGACCTGCACTACGGCAACGGCACGGCCCAGCTGATTTACGACCGCCCGTACATCACGCAGGTGTCGATCTACGGCAACGATTACTGGAACAACACGCCCTACCGCGACGTCACGAAGCTTCGCCATGAAGACGGCCCGAACCACCTGAGCGCCCCACTCCTCGCCGGCTGCCGCGGCCCGGCGTTGCAGGCCGTGCTGCAGCGCCAACTCCCGCGCCTGCTCACCAATGAATGGCCGGAGCTGATCCTGTATCAGGCCGGCGCGGATCCGCTGGCGGAAGACCCGTATTCGCCGCTCGACCTCACGGCCGAAGACCTGATGGAACGCGATCGCACCGTCTTCCAGTTCGCCAAAGACAATGGTATCCCCATCGCCTGGGTCCTCGCCGGCGGATATACGGCCGACGTCTCGAAGATCGTCGAAGTGCATGTGAATACGTTCCGCGCTGCGCTCGAAGTCTTCGGCGACGCCGCAGCGTGACCAGCACTTCACGCCACGGCACAAGCCGTGGATTCTGCCGATTGCACATAGGTGCACGCCGCCCGCGATGGATTTCGCTCGAACTGCGATACGATTCCTATCATGCGTTACTCGCCCGGCGATCTCTCCGTCCGCCTGCCCGACATCGCAGACGGTGATGCCCTTGTTGCGGTGTCCGCGGCGGACAAAGCGTTCAGCGAATGGCGGCGAACATCGCTCGATGAGCGCATCGCCCACCTCCGTGATGCCGGTCAACGCATCGCCGCGATCAAAGACGAACTCGCCCACGGCATCACGATCGAAACGGGCAAACCGATCACGGAAGCGACGGCTGAAGTCGGGTTCGTCGTGGCGAAGATTGAATTGGCGATCGCGGACGCGAAGCGATATCTCGCCGAGTTCAGCGAAGCAGACAACGCGCGGCCGAACGTGGTTCGGCGTCGGCCGCGCGGGGTGGCAGCCGTGATCGGGCCGTTTAACTTTCCGATTCATCTGGCACACGGGGCGATCGTCGCTTACCTGCTGGCGGGGAATACGGTCATCTTTAAGCCGTCGCCCTTCGCGGCCGGCGTCTGTGGTAGCTATGGCAAGGCGATGGCGCAAGCGTTCCCGCCGGGCGTCTTCGGCGTCGTTCAAGGTGGTGTGGCCATCGGGCAGGCGCTGGTATCCGATCCACGCGTCCGTTCCATCTGCTTCACCGGCTCAGTCAACGCCGGCCGAGCCATCGCGCGGGCTTGCGTCGATGATGTCTCCAAAGATGTCGCCCTCGAACTCGGTGGCAAGAACGCCGCCATCGTCTGCGGCGATGCTGATCTGGATCTCGCCGCCACCGCCATCGTCGACGCCGCCATCGCCACCACCGGCCAGCGCTGCAACAGCACCAGCCGCGTGCTGGTCGACTCGGCCGTCGCCGCCGATCTGATCGACCGCCTGCGCAGCGCCCTCGCCCAGATCGCCCCCGGCGATCCGCTAGAAACTGCCACCCGCCTCGGCCCGCTCATCTCCGCCGAATCCGCCGACCGCTTCGCTTGCGCCATCGCCTTGCCAGGCGACTGGCTGACGCCCGGCCAGCGCATCGAATCCATCTCCACCCCGATCGGCACCGCCGCCACCAAGCGCGGACACTACGTCACCCCCGCCCTACTCCGCCTCACCGCGGACGAAGCCCCGTCGCACCCCCTCTTCCGCGACGAAGTCTTCGCCCCACTCCTCACGATCACTAGCACAACCGCTGACGCCCAGGCCATCGCCCTCTCCAACGCCACGCCCTTCGGCCTCACCGCCAGCGTCTTCACGCGCGACGCCGTTCGCTTCGGCGCGATGGCCGACGAGCTGAACGTCGGCAACGTCTATCACGACCTGCCCACCACGCTCAGCCCCGGCACGCTCCCCTTCGGCGGCCACGCCAACAGCGGCAACGGCCACCCCGGCGGCCGCGGATTCATCCGCTTCGCGACCGACGAACAAGTCATCCAACGCCGCGAGTGACGGCTAGACGTGCGTGGCTCTAGCTCGGCGACTTGCTGTTTCGCGCGGCGCGCTTCCACAACAGCACGACCAGCCAGAACGCGAAAATCTGGTCGATCGCCGGCACGTCGGCGGCGCACTCAATCGTCGCCCGGCGGCGAAACATGGAATTCGGCGAGATATGGCCAATCGGCCTGTCCGCACTAAGCAGATCGAACGAGCGTGCGACGGGCATAGTGGCCTGCACCGTCAGCGGCCCGCCGACGCCGGTGATTTCATATTGCCGGTGAAACGCAGACGGCTTATGCGCCTCGGCCACCACGCCAGCCGCTCCGACCAGTTCCCACCGCCCGCTACCGGGGCCGAGTTTCCGGACGGCGTAATCCTCGGCACCGAGTGTGAGTGTTCCCTGCTCGGTGAAGAAGTTGAACGTAACCGACGCCGGCCCTTCGGCGGCACCGTTGATGTCGAACGTCCAGGAGAAAACACCGCGGGGCACGCAGTCGAGCATGAACTCAGCTTGCCCACCGAAGGCCCGCGCGTCCAATGAAGCGGGCCAGATTGCTCCCTCTCCCGGTATGGCCGGGAGAGGGGAGGGTGAGGGCTTACGACGAGTTGGAATGTCGAGTCGACTGAAGACTGACGTCCCAGCCGCCCGACGAGGTAGCGGTATTCATCACGTTGTTGGCTCCGATCGAAGCCCTCACCCTAGGTTCTGTCTCGTAAGAGTTCTCGGAGATAGATGCTGATGATGGCCAAGTCGATCATGGCGGCGAAGTTCACGGCGAGTTTGTCGTAGCGGGTACTGATCCGGCGGCAGTTTT
>JAQGHK010000123.1 GCA_028288875.1 Phycisphaerales bacterium
GCGTTCCACGGCGCGACGGCCAGCGGCGACCCGCAGGCCTTCCGCGGCCGCAGCGCCAGCGCCCAGTTCGATAACTTCGTCCGCGGCTCCAGCGGCGTCACCACTGGCGGCGTCACAAGCTACAACGCCAATCAAACGCGCGCCTACTACGGCGACAGCCGCAACGTTCCGCCGCCCGCGGGCACGGTCGGCATCTCCACCACGGGCGGCTACAGCCCGCCCGTGCCCACGGCTTGGCGCAGCGTCGACCCGCGCACCTCGGCCGTCAGCAATGGAACGACTGCGGTCATCAATCGCCCCGGCGATCTGGCCCAGCCCGGCGCGGTGGACAACATCTACGCCCCCAATGCCGTTGATGTTTCGGCCCTGCCGGTCTCCGTCGGCAACCCGGCCGCGCTGTCGGACTACACGCAATTAAACACCACCACGATCGCCCAGTTCACGCCGTCGCAGATCAAGCAGATGCAGTCGGAAGACTCCACGCCGCGCCTGCCCGGCCAGACGCCGCTGAATGGCACGAACAGCTCGCCGACCGATCCGGCCCAGCAACAGCCGCTGACCTCGTCTGCCAACTCCGCAGCGAACAGCGTCAACTCGTCGCCGAACGCAGTTTCCGCCAACACGCCGGCGGCGTCGCCGATGGCGAACCAGGCGACGATCGATAATTCGGTCAGCAATTCCGTCACGCCGAGCAATGGCGCGGAACTGGGGACGATCGTTCGCATGGCCCCGAAAGTTGCGATGGCCGGCCAGCCGGATAAATCCGGTGCCGCTGCCGCCCAAGCGGGCGACGCGCCCAAGCGTCCGGGCCAGGCCGCTGAAGAAGCCAGCCGCGCCTTCGCCAAGGAAAGAGCCCAGCAGGCCAAGGCCGACGCGAACAAGACGGATGCCGCCAAGCCCGCGGACACGACAGCCAAGCCGAGCGACACTGCCAAGCCCGCCGGCCCGCCGCCCAAGGTCGCCAGCTTCGCCGGTCAAGCCACGAATCAGAACATCAGCGAGCTGCTCACCAAGGCCGAGCAGCAGGTGAAGGAAGGCAAGTACGGCAGCGCGATCGACACCTACGGCGCCGCCGAAGCCGCCTCGCCGCGTAACGCCACTGTGAAGCTCGGCCGGGCCAATGCCGAACTCGGCGGCACCTACTACCGCCGGGCCGAGCAATCTCTCCGCGGCGCCTTCGGTGCCGACAAGAAGCTGCTGGCGAACCAATACGATCTCCGAGCCTTCCTCGGCGACGATCGCCTGCAGACGATCCAGAAAGACCTGAGCGATCTCGTCCAGAACAAGCCGAACGAAACCGGCTCGGCCGTCCTGCTGGCGTATGTCTACTACAACACCGGCAACGAACGCCGCGCCGCCGCTTTGCTAGATCTCGCGGACAAGCGGGCCCAAGGCCGCGACGCGCTGATCCGTTCGATGAAGGCCAGCTGGACCTATGCTGGCGAAGACACGAAGTAAGAATTGAACCACGGAGCCACTGAGGCACGGAGAAAAACGAGCTGAAGAAGCCGTAAATAATACGCTGCAGAACAAGGGCGAGGCGAATCAAACGGTTCGCCTCGCCTATTCTGTTCATCGATTCCGGCATTTCTACTCTTCTCGTTTTCCTCCGTGTCTCCGTGCCTCCGTGGTGAACGCCGTTTTATCGCTCGACTCTGCTCGCCAGATTGCGGTAAAACGGACGTCATGACCCCCGCAGAACTCGCCGCGACGATTGATCACACCATTCTCAAACCCGAGGCCATGGCCAAGGACGTCGACAAGGTGGCGACCGAGGCGCTGGAATATAAATTCGCCAGCGTCTGCATCAGCCCGCCCTACGTGCAGCAGGTCGCCCAGAAGTTGGCCGGCAGCGGCGTGAAAACGTGCACGGTCATCGGCTTCCCCAATGGCACGCACACGCCGACGATCAAGGCCATCGAGGCCACCAGCACCGTGAAGCACGGGGCCGATGAAATCGACATCGTCTCCTTCCTGCCGAACCTGCTGGCGCTGAACTTCGAGGCCGCACGAGATGAGCTGATGGAAATCGTCCGTGCCGCCCGCGCGGTTCGGAATGATGTTGTGATCAAAGTGATCGTGGAAAGTGCAGCTTTAGTGTCGATCAACAAGGATCGGGCCGAAGAAACCATCGCGCTTGCCTGCCGGGCCGTGCGGGAAAGCGGCTGCGATTTCATCAAGACCAGCACCGGCTTCCATCCCGCCGGCGGGGCGGGGCTCGAGGTCGTCGGCTGGATGAAAAAATACGGCGGCGCGGCGATCAAGGTGAAGGCCAGCGGCGGCATCCGCGATTATGCGACCGCGATGAAAATGATCGAAGCCGGTGCCGATCGCTTGGGCGTGAGCGCGAGCGTCGCCATCGTCAACGAGGCCAAAACCGGCGTCGCCGCGACGAAGCCGGCCGGCGGGTACTAACGAGAACCGAGCGATACGCTTCTTGTCCCCTCTCCCGGTATTGCCGGGAGATGGTTAGGGTGAGGGCCGGCGACAAGTTGCACCATCGAAGTAAACGACGTCCGACGTTCAACTCACTCCGGTAAGGTCAACATGCAGCTGCGACGCAAATCGCTCCGACTGAAGCCCTCACCCCGACCCTCTCCCGGCCATACCGGGAGAGGGGGCCGAGCCCTCGCCCTGGTTGCGGTTCTTGTGAGCGCAACGTTCTCCTTCGCCGCGGCCCCTGCAGCCCCATCCGCACCACCCACGCCCGCCGCCATCGACGACTCCATCGAGCGCGGCCGTGCCTATCTCTACACCCTGCAAAACCCCGATGGCACTTGGGAAGAGCAAGCCATCCCGCCGACCGTCAAACCAACCGACACTAAAGGCACCTATGACGACGCCCAATGGGGCGGCCGCACTGCGTTGGCGGTCTACACGCTCCTATCTCTCGGCGAGCGCCCGACGTCGGACAAGCTGCAGAAGGCGATTCAGTTTCTTCACACCTCGCCGATCAACAGCACCTACGGCCTTGCCGTGAAACTGCAGGTCTGGTCCAGTCTGCCGCAAACCGCCGAGGTGAAAAAATCGCTTCGACGCGATGCGGCCATGCTGCTGTCGTACAAGAAAAACACTGGCCAAAATTTCATCGTCTGGGACTACGCCGCCCCCGACACCACCCGCGCCAAGCAATACACCCTCGGTTATCTCGCCACCGCCGGCTGGGGTTTGGCCGCCGCGAACGACGTCGATTACGAAGTACCGCCGGATATCTGGCGGGCCGTCGAACGCACGCTGACCTCCTCGCAAACAGCCGACGGCGCATGGCGATTGAAGTTCGAAGCCGACACCAGCAAAGCCACGCTCGCCAAGCCACTGCGGATGTACGACAGCGCAAACAGCGCCGCCACGCTGCAGATCGCCCAGGATTTTTCCCGCACCGATGCAGCGCCCCGCGGCAACGTGGGTTCGCCCGCGTTGGAAAAGGCCATCGACTGGATCGCCAAGAATTACAATCAGGAGGCGTCGACCGATCCGAGCGTTGGCGCGGAGAACATCAACCGCCGCTTGTACGGCATCGAACAGGTCGCTCTGGCGACGGGCCTACGCCGGTTCGGCAGCCATGACTGGTATGCCGAGGGCAGCGCATGGTTTCTCGATAAGCAGACTAAAAAGGCTGGGAATTGGGGTGTGACAAGCCGGTCTGGGACCGACTATCGCCTGATCGACACCTGCTGGGCGCTGCTCTATTTGCAGCATGGTCGAGTGCCATTGGCGATGGCGAAGCTGGATTATTCCGACGCATCGGACAATCCGAAAAAGGCGCTCTGGAATCAGCGGCCACGCGATGCGGCGAACGTGGTCCGCTGGATCGGCCGATCGATCGAACGTGAATTGCGCTGGCAGATTATCGATCCCAGTGATTCGCTCGAAGCCATGCTCGAATCGCCGGTGCTCTACTTGCCGGGCGGCGACACGCTCATGCTGAAGGCCGACGCGAAAGCGAAGCTGAAGGCATACGTCGAGAACGGCGGCCTGATTTTCGCCGTCGCCGATGGCGGTAATCCGGCCTTCTCCAAAAGCGTCGAACGCCTTGCGCTCGATCTGTTCCCCGGCAATGAATGGCGCGATCTGCCCGACACGCATCCATTGTTCGCCAGCCAGATGTACAAGCGACAGTCGTTCAAAACCCGTCCGCTGGTGCGCGGCCTGAGCAACGGCGTGCGTGAACTGGTGATCCTCGTGCCCGCCGGCGATCCGGCCAAAACCTGGCAGCTTCGCGGCGGGAAAACCAACACCGATGCCTGGCAACTGGCCGCGAACGTTGTCAGCTACGCCGTCGAAAAAACGCACTTTTACACCCGCGGCTCAACGTGGCTCACGCCCGAAACGACGAAAAAGCCGACCAAGGCCATCACCGTCGGCCGACTGAAATACAACGGCAAATGGGACGCCGAGCCACAGGCATGGCCGCAGTTCATCAAATACGCCCAGGCCCGCGACTTGGCCGTTACGCTGAAAACGATCGAGCCCGGCGACAAGCTCGACGGCATCGATGTTATCTATTGCAGCGGCCCGACGGCGTTCACGCTGGACGACGCGACTCGCGACACGGTCAAAGCCTACCTCGACGCCGGCGGTCGACTCATTTTCGAAGCCGCAGGCGGGAATGGTGCGTTTGCCGCCAGCGCCCAAGCGGAACTCACCCGCTGGTACGGCGCCGACTCAATCGTGCCGCTACCGCCAACGCACGCGATCTACGGCGACAAACTCGCTGTCGCCTTCCGCTCGTTCAACATGGCCTCAATCGACAAGCCGAACGAACCGCAATTCCGGGCCATCGAAAAAAACGGCAAAGCCATTGCGCTCCTCAGCCGCGAAGACCTCACCGCGGGCCTGCTGGGTGTGAACACCGACGGCATCACCGGCTACACGCCGGAATCGGCGCGAGCCGTGTTGCTGCGCGTGCTGACGAAGATCAAATAAGCGCCATCTTTCTTCTCTCCGGGTGCTCCGGAGAGGACAAAGCGTCAAACTGGCGCTAACACCTGCACGCTCCGAGCCGGCACATAAACCTGGATGCTCTGCTGCCGGCCGGCGAAGTCCTGCTTCTGCACCCAGTACGTCTGCTCCTCGGCTGACAGGCCCGGGCCTTCAAAGCGGGTGCTGTCGCTGTTGAGGATGACCTTGTAATCCTTCGGGTCCGGCACGGGAATGCGCCAGTCGCTGTAGCTGTTGGTCGGGTGGAAGTTGAATACAAAAACCAGCGGTCCGCGGCGGTAGACGAGCTGCTTCTGCTCTTCGTGAATCCAGAGCTGTTCGATCAACTTGTCGTCCAGCAGGCCATAAGGCTGGTCGATTTTCTGCATCGCGCGGTCGAACTCTGCAAGGCCTTTGTATTTCAAGTAGTCGGCCTCCATCAGGCTCCACTGGCGGCGGCAGTAGTGGTAGCTGTAGCCGTTGCCTTCGCGCGGGAAATCGACCCATTCCGGGTGGCCGAACTCATTGCCCATGAAGTTCAGATACGCTTCGCCGGCCAAGCTGAAGGTGATCAGGCGGATCATCTTGTGCAGCGCAATGCCGCGATCGATCACCAGGCTCTGCTTGTCCTTCGACATCGACCAGTACATTTCCTGGTCCATCAACTGGAACGCGAGCGTCTTGTCGCCGACGAGCGCCTGGTCGTGACTTTCCGCATAGCCGACGTGCTTTTCGCTCCAGCGGCGGTTCAGCAGCGTGCCGTAGATGGCGTTGAGGTCCCATTGCTCGTCGGTCTTTTCCTTCAGCAGTTTGATCCAGTAATCCGGCACGCCCATGGCCAGGCGGTAATCAAAGCCCAGCCCGCCTTCATTCACCGGCCGGGCGATGCCAGCCATGCCGCTGACGTCTTCGGCGATCGTGGTCGCGTTCGGCTGAACCTCGTGGATCAGTTCATTGGCCAACTGCAGATAGGTGATCGATTCGGGGTCGACGTTGTCGTCGAAATAGTCGTCGTAGCTGCTGAACGGCTTTCCCATGCCGTGGTCGAAGTACATCATGCTCGTGACGCCGTCGAAGCGAAATCCGTCGAACTTGAACTCCTCCAGCCAGTAGCGGCAGTTGCTCAGCAGGAACCGCTGCACTTCGTACTTGCTGTAGTCGAAGCACATGCTGTCCCACTGCTGGTGTTGGCCCTTCGCGCCGGCATGGAAGTATTGGTAGTCGGTGCCGTCGAACAGATTCAGGCCTTCCTGCGTGTTCTTGACGGCGTGGCTGTGGACTAGATCCATGATCACCCGCAGGCCGTAGCCGTGGGCGGTGTCGATCATGAATTTAAGATCGTCCGGCGAGCCGAAGCGGCTGCTGGGGGCGAAGAAATTGCTGACGTGATAGCCGAAGCTGCCGTAGTACGGGTGCTCCTGGATGGCCATCAGCTGAATGCTGTTGTAGCCGGCCTTCACGATGCGCGGCAACGTCTTTTCGGCGTATTCACGATACGTGCCGACGCGGCCTTCTTCCTGAGCCATGCCGACGTGCGATTCATAAATCCGCAGGCCGCCTTCCAGCGCGGGGGCGGGGTTCTTCCAGTTGAACGGCTGCGGCGGCATCCAATACAGCGCTGTGAACTGCGGCGTGCCGGGCTCCTGGATCACGTACTTCGCGTAGGCGGGGATACGGTCCATCGTGGTGCTATCGGAGAGCACCACATGCACTTTCACACGGCTGCCATGCTTCAGGCGGGCGGCGTAGTTTTCGTCATCGAGAAAGATCGACCAGACGCCGTATTGATCGCGGCCCATCGGGTCGGCGAAGCGGTCCCAGCCGTTAAATTCACCAATCAGTCGAAGCTGCAGCGCGCCGGGTGCCCATTCGCGATACCACACGCCCGGCCGGCCGCGATGCTCGCCTCGCGTGAACCCGAAAAAATGATGGCCCTGCGACGCCTGGCCCATCAGCCCGCCGGTCGGCTCGAACCCGGCCACCGCATCGGTGTAGCGCTTGTAGCGGGCACGGAGCGAATTGGCGTGCGGCTCCAGCCAAGGGTCGTGGTCGATCAATCCGGTGCCGTCCGTGCGCGGGAGCGTCGTTGCCATGGCTGTATCGTAGTCGTCCCCGGCGGCAATGACACGAATAGGACCTCGGACAGATTTTTCTAACCGCCAAGACGCCAAGGGATGCCAACAAGAAATATGGGTTCTTATTTCTTCTTGGCGTCCTTGGCGTCTTGGCGGTTATCTCTCCCGGAGTTCTCGACACGCCCCCGCCGCGTCCTTAAAACGGCGTGATGCGATTCACTGTGATGCCGTCCATCGATCTGCGCAGCGGGAAAGTCGTTCGATTGCAGCAAGGCGATTACGACCGCCAGATCAATTACGCCGTCGACCCGCTGGAGGTGGCCGCCGGCTACCACGCCGCGGGGGCCGAATGGCTGCACGTGGTGGATCTGGACGGGGCCAAGGAAGGGCGGGTCGCCCAGGCGGAACTGATCGGCCAGATTGCCGCCCATACCCCACTGAAAGTGCAGGCCGGCGGCGGTGTGCGGGGGACGGCCGATGTCGATCGCCTGCTGGCGGCCGGCGTGCAACGCGTGGTCATCGGCACTAAGGCGATCGAAGATTGGCCATGGTTTGAATCGCTCGCGTTGAACCCGGCGTACTCGAACAAACTGACGCTCGCCATCGACGCCAAGGCCGGCATGGTCGCCACGCGCGGTTGGACGGAAACCAGCACGCTGAGCGCCGTTGAGATCGCCGAGCGCGTCACCGATTGGCCGATTGCCGGGCTGCTGTACACCGATGTTGCGAAAGACGGCATGCTGCAGGGGCCGAATCTCGATCACACCCGCAAACTGGCCGAGGCGGGAAAGGTTCCGGTCATCGCCAGCGGCGGGGTAGGGACGATCGAGCACATCCGGCAATTGCTGGAACTGCCGGTCTTGGGTGTGATCGTCGGGCGGAGCCTGTACGAAGGCACGCTGGATCTGAAGAAAGCGATCACGTTGGCATCAACGAAGAAATAACCGCCAAGACGCCAAGAGCGCCAAGAAGAAAATGAACGCGGAGGCGCAGAGGACGCCGAGAAAAACGAAACCCTTAATTTGCCTTCTCAGCGTTCTCCGCGCCTCTGCGCTTAATTCTAATTTCGGTCTTCTTGGCGCTCTTGGCGTCTTGGCGGTAATCCAAATTCCTACGGCCGCCGGACGAACGCGAGCCACGTCGCCGCGCCTTCTTCGGCGGTGCTCAGCAGCTTCCATTCCGCCGGCGGCTGAGGTCGTTCGTCGGACTTCCCTTGCCGCATGATCAGCACCATCGGCCGATCGATCGGCTTGAGCGTAGCAGGGTCGGCACGCAGCACGGTTCGATTGAGATAGAGGGCAATCTGCTCATCGACACGCCCCCGCGGAAGCCAGTCATACACCACCGCGCCCGGTGCCTGTTCGATGATCGCATCCGTCAGCGGCTTGAGCGGGCTGCGGCCATCCGTGCTGTCGCGGTAACCGAACAAATAGAGGCCAAGTAGCCCCAGCATCAGCACGAACGATCCGGCGGGCGCCGCCCACGCACGGCGGCGGATCAATATCGCGATCAATCCTGCGAGCGCCGCGACGGCGATCAGGCCCCAGGTGGCCATGCCCTTTGCGTACCACGGCGTACCGTAAATCGTCTTGATCGATCGGCTGCCCGCGATGAGCAGCGCCGCGGCGAGGCCGATCATCACCAATCCGTGCACCGCCAGCACGGCCACGTCGCCCCAGGTTCGCTTCGATTTCCAACTGCGCGCCCAGACCATCACGCCGTAGCCGCAGATGACGGCGGCCGGCGCGATCATCGGGAGCATGTAGCGTTCCTTACGATCCCGGAACCAGACCATCGCCAGGAGCGGAACGACCGAAAAAATCATCGGCACCCAGGCCGCCCGCTCGCGCCGGCGCTGCCAGAGCGCCAGCAGGCCGACGAGGCCGAAAATCAGCCACGGGGCCGTCAGAGCGCCCAGTTCCAGGTACACCAGCGGATTGCCGGCTTCGAGCGTTGTCGCCCCGGATCGGCCGACTTCCGTCGTCCATGTCGACGCGACGTGCTGAACCTTCACCAGCACATAAATAAACCACGGCAACGCGACGGCTGCGAACAGGCAGGTGCCAATTAGGATGCGGGCGGTGATGGAGCGGCGGCAGCGGCGGCGTGGCGATTGGTAGGTCTCGAACGCGATGCCGCCGATGGTGGCGAGCGGAGTCTTGTCGTCTGGCCCGGTCCGCCCACCCGAATGCAGAACGATTGCCGCGACCACCAGCGGCAACGCCGTTTCCGACAAAGCCACCGGGCCTTTGCACATAAACGCTAATCCCGCAGCGACGCTGCCGCCGATGGCCGCGATCCACCATCGGCCGCGCAGCAGGCCATGAAAAAAGCAGGCGTTCGTGACGGCCACCCACGCGGCCAGGTGCGCATCCGTCGTGCTCTGCCGCATGTATTTGAGGAACAGATAATTAGTGCAAACCGCCATCGCCGCGAACAGGCCGACCGATGGTCCTCCCCAGATGCGGCCGATTTCAAACGTGGCGAGGATCACGACGCACGCGGCGATCAATGCGGGTAGTCGCGTTTGGAACGCCAGATCGTGATAGGCATCGTCGCGCTGTTTCGGATCGTCCAGCCGAGCGATCGTCGCCGGCCTCATGGAAGCGGCCGTCACCCACGTCGTCAGCGGCGGCTTTTTCACGCGTGGGTCGCCGTCGAGTTGCGGCAGCAGTTTCGGGCCGCCGTGGCGCATTTCAAGCGCGGTCTGCACGACGATGTTTTCGTTGCCGCTGGAATAATCGAGCCAGCCGAGCGTCGGCGCGACGGCTGCAAAAAACGCCGCAGCGATCAGGACCGCCAGCGCCCAGGCCCGCGCCGTCGACATGGCCGGGGGCAGTTCAGCGGCGGCGTTCGGCAAGGGCTCGCTCATAAAGGGCCAGCAGTGTGCGGAGGTGGTGCGAATAACTCAACTCGTCGCGCCGCGCGAGGCAAGAAGCCGACATCGCTTCACGCCGCATTAGCACGTCGTCAATCGCCGAGGCCCAGTCGGCCGGGTCTTCGCCAGTGACGACGCGGCCATCGATGCCGTCGCGCACGATCTCGGCAAATCCCGCATTGGCGGACGTGACGGTCGGCACCCCGCAAAGCATCGCCTCTACGCCGACCATGCCGAACGGCTCG
This sequence comes from Phycisphaerales bacterium, assembly GCA_028288875.1. Taxonomy (GTDB): domain Bacteria; phylum Planctomycetota; class Phycisphaerae; order Tepidisphaerales; family Tepidisphaeraceae; genus RYN-431. The sequence goes on from JAQGHK010000123.1 coordinate 10,119, forward strand.
CGACGCGTCGGGAATACCAGAAGGTCGGCGTCGCGAAGCTGCGTGGCGACATCGCGCGTCGCGCCGATGAATTGCACACGGCCGCCGACGCCCGCCTGTACGGCCATAGCTTCGTACGGCTTGGGGTCATCCTTGCCGACGACACGCAAGGTCGCGGTGGGGTGCACGGCGATGGCGCGAATGGCGACGTCCAAACCTTTGCGGGCGAAATCCTGCCCGACGAACACACATACCGGCGGCTGCTGCGCGGGTCGCGGCGCGACTGCAGGAAAGTTGGCTTCATCGACGGCGTGATAGACCTTGACGAACTTGTCCGGCCGCTGGAAAATCTCGATGGCCGTCTTGCGCGTGTTTTCGGACAGGCAAATCGTGATCGGCGAATCGTCTTTAGACAACAGCCGCCGCTCGGTGGTCACGAACGCACGCCGGCGAACGTTGCCCAGGCGCTGTGCGACCGAAATTGTCCGCCAGTCCGCGATCTCCAGCCCGGCCTGCGGTTGATAAATATCGCAGCGGCGGACCGGCAGCATGGAATGAACAATGTCGTCTTCGCCGCCATCGATATGACGATCGAGCGAGCGAAGAAAGCGGTTGTATCGGCCGAGCCGGGTGACGCCGCGGAAATCGAGCGCGACGCGGCGATCTCGCGGGATGTATGCTTCGAACGTCGCCGCCGCCACGCGTGCATCATGGCCTGCAGCTAGCAGC
>JAQGHK010000125.1 GCA_028288875.1 Phycisphaerales bacterium
TTCTGAAGGCCCTGTTCGGCCGAACGGAAATCGATGCGGCCGCCTTGGAACTACTGAAATCCGCCTCGCCGCTCACCTATGTGAAGGCCGGCCTGCCGCCGTTCCTGCTACTGCACGGGACGGCCGACGTTTTGGTGCCGATCGCCCAATCCACCGCCTTCCAAGCCGCCCTGCAGGCCGTTGGCGTGCCGTGCGAACTGGTCACCGTCCGCAATGGCCCGCACGGCATGATGCTGTGGAATTTGATCGATCCTTCCTACAAAGACCGAATTCTCAGCTTCCTGGATGACACCTTGAAGCCGGCTCAGCGGGCCGCGGTGCCGGCTGTTTCTGCGAAAAGCTAGGCGCGACAGGAGTCGCGGCGTCCGCCATTGCGCATATAATCCACCTGCCGGCGGAAATGGCTCCGCATCGGCAACGACTCTTTCACAGCGACTCGTTTTTAGGCGTCTCATGAGCAGCACATTGCCGTTGATCCGGAAAATGATCCGCCCGTCGGCCGTTCTGTCGCTGGCCTGCGTCGGGGTCGGTCTTGGCCTGGCCGGCTGTGCCGATTCGGCCAGCAGCGAGCCGAGCATGGAACAGCGGCAGGCCGAGGCGATGAAAGATCCGTTCTCCTACGGCCCGGAAGTGCCGACGGCCGGATCGCGCCGATCGGCGCCGCCTGTAGCCGAGCCGCCACCGAAGGAAGACAACATCAAAAGTGAGTGGCAACGCTTTTGGAACCCGTGATCCGCCGATAGACTGTCCGAAGTCACCAAGGAGTCGTCTGATGCGCCACTGGATTTGCCTTACTGCCCTGATCGCCTTGGCCGGTTGCCAGCACCAGACCTACACCACGCGCGCCGAGGTCGAGAGCGAGCCGCTCACCGTCGACGCCGCCATGCAACAGCGCCAATGGGAACCCACCCGGGCCTACTACGAAAACGGTGACACGCGCAGCTGGACCACCGGCTTCGGCTACTCGCCGAGCAATGTGCCGCCTTACGCTTACTCGGCGACCGACACCGGCACGTTCCTGCTGAACCTGGTCACGCTTCCGTACACGGTCGTCGATCAATGGAAGGGCGTTCAGTCCGGCGGCGTGAAGCTCCCGCCGAGCTACACCGCCAACCCGCCTCTACCCCCGAGCACCCAGCCGACGCCGTAAGCGGTGGCGCTGGATTTCATTTTGCACGGATCGCCCGTCGCCTCGGACCGGCGGAGCCTGTATTTTGCTCGCCATGTCCTCCTCTTCGTCCACGGCCGATCGCGCCGAGATCTGCGCCCGCACCGCCGCCGCCCTGCGTAAAGCCTCGCCCCAGTCCGTGAAGGCCGTCATCGGCTTTGACGGGTTCGTCGACAACATCATGAAGGCCGTCGATAAGCGGCTGGATGCCGACCATTACGAGCCGATCGCCACCATCGCCGCGTTCGGCAACCGCATCGCCGCATCGGCCGGGCATAGCTCCAACATCGAACTCGTCCGCACCACCCAAAAGCTCGGCGGCAACGGCCCGATCTTCGCCAACGCGCTCGCCGTCCTGGGCCTGGGCATCACGTACATCGGCAGCATCGGTTTCCCGACGACTGAATCAGTCTTCGATGAATTCGGCCGCCGCGCCACGCTGCATGGCATCGCCGAATGCGCCGTGACCGACGCCGTGGAATTCGACGACGGCAAGCTGATGCTGAACAAAAATCAGGCGCTGGCCGACGTGAACTGGAAGAACATCGTCGACCGCGTCGGCCTTGATGCGCTGATCACCGCGTACGACCAGTCCACGCTCATCGGCATGGCCAACTGGACGATGCTGCCGCACCTGACCGACATCTGGCGGCACGTGCTGGCCGAGGTGTTTCCGAAGCTTTCGAAAAAGCCGCGGCATATTTTCGTCGACCTGGCCGACCCGGCGAAACGTACCGACGGCGATCTGACTGACGCGCTCTCGCTGCTCTCAGCCTTCCAGAAACACGCCGGCGTGGCGCTCGGCCTGAATGTCGGCGAGGCCAAACGCGTCGCCAAACTGCTGGGCCTGGGCGACTTCACCAACAACCGCCCGATGGCGCAGGCGATCCGCGACAAGCTCGGCCTGGATGCCATTGTCATCCACGCCCGCCGCGGTGCCGCCGCCGTGACCGCCGCCGACGACGCCGCCATCGACGGGCCATTCGTGCAGCGCCCCAAGATCACCACCGGCGCTGGCGACCACTTCAATTCCGGCTTCTGCCTGGGCCTGTCGCTCGATCTGAAGCTCGACGAATGCCTCTGCTGCGGCGTGGCCGTCGGCGGCTTCTATGTCAGCCGGGCCAAGAGCCCGACGCTGACCGAACTGGCCGATTTCATCGATCACCTGCCCGCGCCCGAAGGGGCGGATGACGCGGTATAATGGCATCGTTCTGAAAGCGATGAGGCGATGGAACTGATCAACGATTGGGTTGACGATCAACCGCGACGCGCCACACCCGGGCGATTCTGTCCCCGGTGCGGCCAGCCCACCATCCGCGGGCGAGTGGCGGATCGCAATTCGACCTACTTTGTCCCGGATGACGTTGCCAATCCGTTTGCGTTAAGCCCCAACGTGCCGGTAACGGCATTCGCCTGCAATCACTGCGGCCTGCTGCGATTCGCCATCGCTGAAGAGGACCAGGCCCACCTCCACCGGCTGGTCCTCCCCGGCCGATTCTGGCGAGGCGTCGGGCGGGCCGTGGGACGGACGCTGATCCACTTTCAATGGTGGCGTCGACACCCCAAACCGGCGCTGGAAACGAAATAGATTTTTACTTTTGTTCTTGATTCGTTCGGGCCGAACAATATCATAACACGTGTTCAGTAATGAACAGCCCGGACCCAGACGGTGTGACTCCCGTCCAGTCTCGGGCGCAATGCCCGGCAATGTGCCGATCATCGCACTCTGAGTCACGACATCGACGCCTCGTTTTGCCTGCAACAGGCACTCGAGCGTCACCGCCGGCTGACCAAGATACCCGGCGTTTTCACAAGGAGCCTCCCATGGCCCGTGGTGCTGCTGATTTGGCGGAAGCCAAAAGCTCGTCGTCTATTGATACCAAGATCAAGGCCCTTTCCCCGGTCGATCCGGCGCGCGAACGCGCCCTGAATCTGGCCGTCCAACAAATTGAAAAACAGTTCGGCAAAGGGTCACTCATGACCCTCGACGGCAACAAGATCACCAACATCGACGGCATCCCCACGGGTGCCCTCTCGCTGGACTTGGCCCTCGGCGGTTACGGCATTCCGCGTGGCCGTATCTGCGAAGTGTTCGGGCCGGAATCTTCCGGTAAGACCACGCTCAACCTGCACATCATCGCCAGCGTGCAGAAGCTGGGCGGCGTGGCGGCGTTCATTGACGCCGAACACGCGCTCGACCCGGCT
>JAQGHK010000170.1 GCA_028288875.1 Phycisphaerales bacterium
TCGACTTCGCGTAGCGGATCAGGTCCGCCAGCGCTTCGGCCGACGGCGTCATGCGCAGGTCGAGGTAGATCCGGCTGCTGCTGCCGTTCTCCTGGCGCGAGTCGACGACGAACTTCACCGTGTCGGCGCCGACCGCGGCGATCTCGTCGATCGACTGCTTGTACTTGTCCATCCAGTCGGTGCGCTGGATCTGCATGCCGACGCAGCGGTACGGCAGGCCGGTCGGTTCGGTGGTGGCATAACCGGTGGTGGTGGGGACTTCGACAATGCGGTCGCCGGCGGTCGCCTTGGTTTGAAGGGAACAGCCGACAACGACCGCGTAAAGCGCCACTGCCAGCGCGCAGACAGCCTTCTTGAGCATGCGCGCACTCTAAGCGAGGGCGGCGGGGCGATAAAGTCTTGTGGTATCGGACTGTCGAGGCCGCTCTTCGTTCTTGACTATCCGGGGGGCAGCATTAGATTACACCTCCATCGGACGAACCGCCGCATGCGTGGCGGGTCGTGCTGATGGAGGCCTTGTTCGGCGTGCCCGCGGCGGTTCGGGTGGCCGACGAATTTTTCTCGTCGCAAGGCCTTGAGTAGATGTTTGAGTTGACGTTCAGGACGCGACCCCCGTGTCCGAGGAGCCTGCCTGTGAGCCCCCTGACCAAGTTGTTCGTCGTGCTGCTGGTGTTGGTGTCGGTCGCTTTGTCGGCCGGTACGATCACATTCGTCAATAAGCTCGACCCGCTGCAAAAAGACCTCGCGCTCAAGACCTCAAAGCTTAGCGAGATCCAGACGTTGCTCGACAAGAAGAGCAATGACGCCCAGGCCAGCCTGCAGGCGCTCGAAGACCTGCAGAAGTCCAGCGGCAGCGAAAAGGCCGCCCTGCAGGCCCAGATGCTGCAGCTTCGCAGCGAACGCGAAGACCGCGACGCCCAGCTCGCCAAGACGAACAATAACTTGGCCGTCGCCACCAGCTCGATCAACAGCGCCACGACGGCCCTGTCGGCCAGCGAAGACGCCAAGAGCAAGCTGCAGGAGCAGGTCACCGGCCTTCGTAAGGATGCCGACGACCGCCTCCGCCAAGTCGCCGACCAAGGCCAGCGCATCAACAAGCTGGTGGCCGACCTCGACCAGACCGAAAAAGCCCGGCGTAACCTCGCCGAACAGCTCACCGACGCCAGTGGCCGCGCCGATCGTCAGTCCAAGCTCCTCAAGGACATGGGCGTGACCGATGGCCAGCTCCAGAACGCCGGCACCGGCGCAGGTGCACCGGCCGTCAACGGTGTCATCCGCAGCCGTCGCAACATCGCTGGCAAGGAATACGCCACGATCAGCATCGGCAGCCAGGACTACGTGACCAAGGGCATGCAGTTCAAGATCATCGATGCCCAGTCGGGCATGTTCCTCGGCCTGTTGTCGGTTGAAGTCGTCGACCAGAACGAAGCCATGGGCCAGATCGTCGCCGAGCCGCAGAACCTCGCCCAGATCAAGGCCGGTAACGTGGTTAAGACGCAGATCTAAGTTTGCGGGTCTGAATCTGCAGGTCTGAATGTCCGAGTCCGCTTCGCAGGAGTTGAATCATGAGCCGTATTGCTGGTGGAGATGTCGTTCGGGTCGCCCCGACCAACAACGTGTTCACGGGATTGGCTGCTGCTGGCTTCGTTGCCACGCTGGCCGCGCTCGCCTTGTTCGTCTTTAAGGCCAAAGAAGTGCTCGGCGTAAATCTCTGGGAATAACGCCACTTAACAAGCCAACTTGATGCGAGCGGCGATCTTAACGATCGCCGCTTGTTTTTTTGCGCTCTGCGTGTCACGCTCGGGCCGCATGCGTTTTCATGTGTTGGAGCAAACGCACGACGCCCAGCTGGAAATGGTGCCGCCGTCCGCCCGCTTTATCGACGATTTTCTGCTCTCCTGCGCACACCCGCTCTGCTGGGCCGACACGGCAACGCACTGGTCACGCGACCAGTTGCTGGGCTTCGTCCAGCGCCATCCCGGTGGAACCTTCGGCCATGCCCAGGAAGATCGCTGGCCCGGCTATTACTTCTGGCTCCGCCTGCCCGCGTCAGCCGAAGGGGCGATTCCGTTCGTCGGGACGCTATCGCTCCGTATCGGCGAGGATGCCGACCTCGTCCGCTACTGGGGCCACATCGGATACGGCGTCTTCCCGCCGGCACGCGGCAATCGCTACGCCGAGCGGGCCTGCCGCTTGGTGCTGCCGCTGGCGAAGAAGCATGGCTTGAAGGATCTTTGGATTACCTGCAATCCTGAAAATGTCGCCAGCCGCCGGACGTGCGAGCGGCTGGGCGCGGAACTGGTGGAGACGGTCGATATTCCGCCGGCTCATCCATTGTTCGCGAAGGGCGAGCGCCAAAAATGCCGGTATCGCGTCGGCCTGTGATTCACGCTAAAGTCCCGGCCGAATGAAGCCGGGCGAACCCGCTAACCGCTCGCTCGCCGGTCGCGCCGGTGTTCCTCTTTTCTTGCTGCTGATTGTCGCAACCGTCGCGCAGACGATGTCGCATCTGGTCCCCGAGCTGATGCGGGATGACCTCTACGGCGGCGACGCGCAGCAGCACGTCTGGTGGCTGTACAAATTTGTTAATCCGAAGCTGTACCCGAACGACCCGATCGCGGCGTACTACTCGCTGCCCGCCTATTCGCCACCGGGCTATCAGTTCCTTATGCGCGGCCTCGCCCACATGATGGATCTGCAGCACGCCGCCGAGTGGCTGGCGATCGTGCTGACTTTTCTTTCGATCGGTCTGACCGCATACCTGGGCCTGAAACTTGGAAAGAAGACCGGGGCAATGGCGGCCTTGGCGGTATTTGTCGTGTGCCGGTGTGATCGACTTGTGGAGGGCGGCTTTCCGCGATCGTTTGGCTTGGTGTTTTTGTTGTTGGGGCTGATCGCCTTGAACCGTCGATGGTGGGCCGTGCTGGGATTGGTGTTTGCGGCTTCGCCGCTGTTCTATGCACCGACGGTATTAAACCTCGCGCCGGCGACGGCGATCGTGCTGGCCATTGGGGTTTACCGCTACCGCCGGCTGCCGCATGGGTTTGCGGCTCTGTTCGCCCTCGGCTGCGTCGGCATCCTGTTGATCGCAATGATCTATCTGAAGCCGCTGCCAGATTCGGTGGGGAAGTGGTACACCTACGCCGAAGCGAAAAAAATGCCCGAGTGGAAGCCCAAAGGACGCACGGCCTTTTTCCGATCCTGGGAAACGCTCTATTTTTCCAGCCCGGTGTCGGGCATCGGCCTGACGCCAAAGCAAACACTGATCGCGGCCGCCGTCTTGCTGGCTGCGGTTGCCTGGCGTCCGCGGGTCATCCCAATGGCGGGGTGGGGATTGCTGGTTGGCGCGTTGGCGACGTTCGTGTTGGCACATTTGTTGCTCTTCAAGCTTTATCTCCCGAGTCGCTACACCAGCTATGCGTTTCCGGTCTTTGCGATGGTCGCGTGCGCGGGGTACGCGCGCGAACTGAAGATGCTGCTGTTGGCCGGAAGAAATCGGCTGGGCACACTCATTCAGCCGGCGATCGGCATCGCGGCCGTTCTGTTCTGTGGGGCCGTCTTCTTCGCGTCGGTGAAGAACGTCTCCGCCGCGTTGGCGCTGCCGGCGTATGGGACCAATATCACCCCTGCGGCGGAGCCGGTGCTCGTGTTCCTTCGCACGCTGCCGGTCGATGCGCTGATCGCTGCGCATCCCGACGATGCCAACATCATCCCGCTTCGCACGCAGCACTCAGTCCTAACGAATACTGAAACCTCGGTGGCGTTCAACAAGGCTTACTACGACCGGATGCGCGATCGGCTGAACGCTTCGTTTGACCTTCTCTATGCGACGGATTGGGCGACGATCGATTCTATCGCCGACAAGCAGGGCGTCAGCGTATTTGTCGTGGATCAACGTCGGCTCACCAATCCAGACGATCGGCCGTACTGGATTCCGTTCCGGACGACGAATCTTGCGAAGATCGATGCCGGCAAGGCTGCCGGGTTTGCGATGCTGGCACCGCCGGCGGACCGCATCTTGTTTCGCCATGGCGACTGGCTGGTGCTTCGCGTCGGCGGGGGTAAATCATGAACCGCATCTGCACGTGGGCCGCGGTGCTCTGTACCGTTGCCGTGGTCGCGATCGTCTTGGGCGTGCGATGGTTTGGCCCGCATGACCTGTATGAGAAAGATCAGCCAAAGACGCTGGCCTACACGGCCGATGTCATCCGCAACGGTCGATTCGCCTTGCCGCGCGACGTGATCTACCAACCGGCCACCAAGCCGCCGATGTGCAACTGGGTAGCGGCGGCCGTCGTCAAAACGACAGGCGTCTGGACCGAATGGACGCTGAAATCACCATCGGCCATCGGCGTGATCGCGACAGGCGCGATTGTGTTCGGCATGGCACGGCGCCGATTGCCGCGGGGTGATGCGGCCGCCTTGATCGTGCCGCTGTTGGCCGTGGGCATCTGGTTTACATTTGGCAGCAATATCCGCCACGGCAGCGTGCTGCGCATGAGCTATCTGGCCCGGCCGGACATGCTGCTATGCGCGTTTCTCACCGGCGCGTGGGCGTGCTTTACGCTGGCGGTGGAGAAGCGAACGGCCCGCGAAGCCTGCCGCTTTGCCATCGGCGGCTGGCTGTGCGTGACGGCCGCCGCGCTGACCAAAGGACCGGCGGCACTAATGCCCATCGGCTTTGCCTTCATCTACGCCGCCGTCGCTCGGCCTGAAGGCGTAAGCGTCTGGCGGTCTTACGCCAAGCTCTGGATTCCTGTGGGCCTGCCGATCGTGCTGATCTGCGTCGGCGGCTGGTTTGCGCTGGCGGCCCGGCAGGACCCGACGCACGTTCGCCAGGTGATCTGGGGCGCAGAAGTGGCCGGCCGATTGATGGAAAAAAGCCCCGAGGGATTTCAGTCCAAGTGGTACGAATCGATCATGTGGTTCGTGACCAAGGCCCAGCCGTGGGGCGCGATCGCGGCGGGCGGATTGCTGGCCAGTGCGCTGGTGCCACGCTTCCGGCGCACCGCCGGCGCGGCCGCGCTGTATCTCTTGATCGTCTTAATCGGCCTGTCCCTGCCGGCGGGCAAGCGGATGGATTATCTGTTGCCGGCCTACGCGCCGGCGGCCGTGCTGATTTCGCTCTTCGTGGCCGATCTGACCCGCCATCGCGTGTTCGGCGCGGCGGCCTTGTTCGGACTGCTTTGCGTTGCCCTCAATGAAGGAATCTGGGGTGCGATTCGCTTGTCGGACCACTCCGTTGGCGGCCATGTCGACTGGCTGCTTCTCGCAGTGGTTCTGGTTGTTGCTGGTGTCGCGCTGCTGATCGAACGCTCGCGGACGATCCCGCTCGCCTGCTTCGCCGCGGTACCACTGTTCCTAGCCATATCGCTCGGACGGCAGCACCTGAAACGGTCGCTGGAAGCGCAAAATCACTGGTCGGACAATGCTGTCCGATTCGTCTCGGCCGTTCGCAAAGAAGTGCATGACGGCGACGATCTCCTCGTCATGGTCCGCGGCAAGCACCCGCTGACGACGCTCTTGGGCCGTCATCCGGGCAGCTATCTGACGCCGAAGGACTTGGCCGCCGCGGATTACGTCATCATCCCGCAGCAGGCGGACCTGACCGCGGAAATCCTTTCAAAACCGTTGCCGATGGGCTTTGCCCAGATTGAAGAAAGGCCATTGTCGGCGCTGGGGCTGTACCGGCACGTGCCTTTGGAGCGTCTGATCGCGATTCAGAAGGAAATCGGCACTTGGACCGACGTGGAGAACCCTTACCACGCCCCCGGCACCGTCTTCCGCGACGAGTGACCTTACGGCGCGTATGATCGTGTCTTATGGCGTTTGCTACGATTCCTGCAGCGATTGAAGAGTTAAAAGCCGGCCGAATGGTCGTGATTGTGGATGACGAAGACCGGGAAAATGAGGGCGACCTCATGATCCCGTGCGATACGGTCACGCCCGAGCACATCAATTTCATGATCAAGTTCGGGCGCGGCGTGCCGTTCATCCCGACCACGCCGGAAGTGCTGAGGAAGCTTGAAATCCCGATGATGACCAAGCGCAGCACCGCCCGCCACGGCACGGCCATGGCGGAAACGGTCGACGCGCTCGTCGGCACGACCACCGGCGTCAGCGCCAGTGACCGCTGCGCGACGGCCAAGGTGTTTGTCGACGACGATGCCACGCCGTCCGACCTTGGCCGGCCGGGCCATGTCATCCCGATCCGTGGCGTGCCAGGCGGCGTGCTGGTGCGGGCCGGGCATACCGAATCGATTATCGACCTTTGCACGCTGGCCGGCTTTAAACCGAGCGGCGTCGGCTGCGAAATCATCGGCGAAGACGGCGAGATGATGCGTCGGCCGGCACTGGAAAAGTTCTGTGCTGAGCACAAGCTGAAGATTTGCACGATTGCCGACCTGATCAGCTACCGCCTGCATCGCGAACAGTTCGTCAAGCGCGTGTCATCAATCCAACTGCCGACAAAGTGGGGCGTGTTTACACTGCATGCCTACATGAGCCCGGTGGAAAGCCAACCGAATCTGGCGCTCGTTAAAGGCGGCGTCGGTGACATCGGGCCGGACGGGAAAGTGATCGATCAGGATGAGCCCGTACTGGTGCGCGTGCACAGTGAATGCCTCACCGGCGACGTCTTCGGCAGCAGCCGTTGCGACTGCGGCGACCAGTTGTCCGTCGCGATGCAGCAGATCGAAGCGGCTGGCCGAGGCGCCTTGATCTACCTCCGCCAAGAAGGCCGGGGCATTGGCCTCGTAAACAAGCTGCATGCGTACGCGTTGCAGGAAAAGGGCATGGACACGGTGGAGGCCAACCTTCATCTCGGTTTGCCGCCGGACAAGCGCGATTACGGTATCGGCAGCCAGATTCTTCGCGATTTGGGCGTGCGGAAAATCCGCCTGATGACAAATAATCCGAAGAAAATCTACGGCCTCGACGGCTTCGGCCTGCAGATCGTGGAGCAGGTGCCGGTGCGCGTGGAGGCCGGCGAGCACAATCGGGCGTATCTGGATACGAAAAAGACCAAGCTGGGTCACATCCTGTGAAGCCTTGCGATTGAAAGGCGATCGATCGCGATCCTGAGCTGTTTTTGGACCCCGCGTGGCACGGCTGCAACTGATTTTTCCGCTGCTGTTCTGGGCCATTTGGCGCGGCACGAGCGACCACGCCGATTGGCAGCCCGTGGGGCCAGGAATTGGGCTCGCGATTTATCTCGGCGGGTTGGCCGCGCTCGTCTCAGTCGTGTTCTATGCAGCTCGACTGACGATGCGGCGGACGAGCTACGACCGACCGGCCGCGGTGCCGCGGTTTCATCGGGCGCTGTTCTTTGCTCGATGGATGATCCTGTTGCTACATGCGTTTGCGCTGTGGAGCCTGTCCTACGGCGAGGCGGTTTTGCGGGTGGCCGATGGAGGGTCGCATCTGGAATCTTTGCCGGCATTTATCTCGATCATTCCGGTGTTGCTGGCGTGGACCGGGCTGATTTGGGCTCAATATCCACTCGATCGCGCAGTGCGGGAGCAGAATGCGCTTTGGGCCGTCGAAATGGGCGAGCCGGTGCGCCTGCCGCCGACGCTGTTGGCCTACGTGGCGCATGGCGTGCGGTCGCAGGTGCTCTTCACGCTGACGCCGTTGGTGGCCATCGCATTCGTGCGTGACGGACTCGCGTATGGGGCGGATCGGAGCGGCTGGGTATCGCCGGCGAATGTCGATCTGGTGGTTACGGTGATTTCGGTGGCGGTGGTGTTTTCGCTATCGCCGGAGCTACTTCGTCGTGTGTTGCCGACCGAGCCGCTAGCGCCATCGGCCGTGCGGGATCGACTGGAAGTGCTGTCGCGCCGCCTCAAACTCGGCGTTCGCGAAATCCTGCTCTGGCACACGCACCACGCGATGGGCAATGCAGCCGTGATGGGCGTTCTGCCCGGCGTGCGGTACGTGCTGATTAGTGATCTGCTGTTGGAAACGATGACGCCCGATCAGCTGGAAGCGGTGTTCGCCCATGAGGCCGGGCACGTGAAGCACCGTCACATCCCCTGGTACATCTTCTACTGGCTGTTGATCACGGTGCTGATCTGGCTGGCCAGCAGTTTTGCGACGGGATGGCCGGCGGCGTTGAGATATGCGGATGGCGAGACCATTGACGTCGTCGTGAATATTGTGGGCATTTTGGCAGGGTTTGTGCTGTTCGGCCTGCTCTCACGCGGCTTTGAGCGCCAAGCCGATCTATTCGCGGCCCGGCAGTTAACGCACACGGCCACTGCCGATGCGCCGGCCCGCGATGGCACGCAGATATTCAACAGTGCGCTTGGCCTTGTCGCCCGGCTGAACAACCTGCCCTTGGATCACCGATCGCTGACCGCCGGCCGACCGCTCATGGGGCGAATCATGTGCCGCATCATGCACCACGCGGCCACCTGGCTTCATGGCAGCATTCGATCGCGAATGAATCACCTGACTAAGCTGGCAAACGATCCGGATGAGGCGCGATGGTTCGACACCGTCATGCTTTCAGTGCGATGGGCGCTGGCTGTGGCGTTGGCCGTGTCGCTGAGCGCGGCGATCTATTTGTCACGACAGGGCAAACAGGAACTCAACCTCAACGGCGGCGTTCAACGGCAAAGCATTGACGCCCACCGCGGCCCGCGCGTGTCGGCCGGCTTCGCCGAAAATCTCGGCCAATAGATCGCTTGCGCCGTTGGCCACCTTGTGTTGCTCGGCGAAGGTGTCGTCGGATTGAACGAAGACGCCGATGCGTACGACGCTTTCAATCGCCGAGAGATTGCCGAGTTCGGCCTTGGCGGCGGCGAGCGCGTTCAGCACGCATTGCCGGGCCGCCTGCTGGGTCGATTCGATTGAATTCGCCGACGGCACCTTGCCCGTGGCCATCATCGCGCCGTTCTGCATCGGCAGTTGGCCGCTGATGTAAAGCAGATTACCAACGCGGCGGGCGGGGACGTACGACGCGACGGGTTTCACCGGCTCCGGCAGTTTCAGGCCGAGCTTTTCGATCGCCGCTTCCCAATTATTGGCAGCCTTCGCGCCGCGGTTCTGGCTCGGGTATTGGTTGTCGGGCATCAGGCGCTCTTTCGCGTATCAAGAATGGTTCCATCGGCCAGCACCTTGAAAGGGCAACTGGTGCATTGCTCGCGGCGTTGGGTCGGCTCGGTACCTTCGATGCGCGGATCGACATCGCCGTATTTGTAAACCGGTTCTTGCGTGTTGACGGCCCGCTTGTGCAGCAGGTCGAGCATCAGGTCATCAATGCCCAGAGGTTCCACGAGTTGATACTCGGTATCCGGGAACTCCTCGGCGGCCTGATTCAGCAGGCTGGGGATGTCGTGCGTCCAGTGCTTGCCGAAGGAAAGGAAGAAGGGTACGACGACGATGCGTGTTGCGCCGCGTTTAACAGCGTTAGCGTACGCCGTTGCGATGCTCGGCTCACACAGTTCCATGTGCGCCGGCTCGACAATGCTGAATTCACCACCAAAGCGGCCGCCAAATAGTTTGGCGACTTCTTCCAGCATTTTATTGGATTCCATCCGGCGGCTGCCGTGGTCGACGATGATGATCGCAGTGGTCATAAGAGCTTACGTTTGAAACGTAGATTGTGCAGGTGACTGTAGTGGGGCAGGGCGTGCCGCTTCCTTGATTTCTTTGTCGCAGCCGAGCATGATGCCACCGCTGAGAACAGTGCTAAGCACGAGCAGACCCATGAAGATTCGACGCATCTAAATTCTCCCGCCGTTTTGGCTTCGATCGCCCGCACCGGGCGAAAGGCCGATCTTACCCGCTTGCCGTACAACGTAGAAATCCCGGAGGCCATTGTGCTGGCCATTTCGTCTCCACCTTCATCTGAAAACGTGTCGCCGCTGCGCGAACTGCTGACGCTCGCCGCGCCGACTGTGGCGCAAATGGCGTCGTACACCGTCATGCAGTTCATCGACGCGTGGGTGCTGTCGCACTTGGGCACGGAAGCGCCGACGGCCGTCGGTAATGCCGGGTTTATCGGCTTTTCCATCATCAGCTTCGGTATGGGCGTGATGTTCGTCGTCAACGCCATGGCCAGCCAGGAATACGGCCGGAAACGCTTTAAACGCTGCGGCCGCTGGATGTGGCAGGGCGTGTGGTTTGCGATGCTGTTTTCAATTCTGGCGCTGGTCATGATTCCGCTGGCCGGGCCGATGTTTCATTCGTTTGGCCACACCACCGCGCTGGCGGATATGGAGGCGACCTACCTGAAGATCTTCCTCCTGACGCCGGTCTTCAAACTCGTCGGCGTGGCGGCCGGGCAGTTCCTGTTGGCGACGAATCGGCCGGCCACTTCGCTGTCGGCAGCGGTCGCCGGCGTGGGGGCCAATGCGCTTGTCGCGGTGCCGTTCATCCTCGGTGGATTCGGCCTCAAGGGAAGCGGCGTCGTTGGTGCGGCTTGGGCGCAGAACGTCGGCAGCATCGTCGAGGGCACGGTGCTGATTCTCTACGCCTTTAACGCGACGTCGCGCAATCGCTATGGCTCGCTGAATTGGCGATTCCGGCCGCAGTCGTTTGCCCGGCTGCTGCGCATTGGTCTTGGCACCGGAGTTCAGATCACCGCGGAAGTGTCGGCGTGGTCGCTGTTCATGGTGTATGTCGTCGCCCATCTCGGCGAAACGGCCAATGCGGCGAATCAGTTCATGTTCCGGTACATGGCGATCAGCTTCATGCCGGCATTTGGCATTTCGCAGGCAGTCACGGCGCTGGTGGGTCGCAGCGTCGGCGAAGGGCGACCGGATCTGGCATTCCGCCGGGCGGGGCTCGGCTATCGCGTATCCACGGTCTACATGATCTGCTGCGGCGTCGGCTTTGCGGTGTTCCGGTACCCGCTGATGCAGTTTTTCACGGCGGACCCGGCGGTGCAGGACATCGGTGCGACGCTGCTGCTATTCGCCGCCGTCTATCAATTGTTTGACGCCATGAACGTGATCTACAACGGCGCGCTGCGTGGCGTGGGCGATACCTTCGTGCCCGCCATGGTGACGGCCGGGACGTGCTGGGGCATCAATGTGGCGGGCGGCACGTACATCGTCTTGCACTGGCCGCAGTGGGGCGTGGCCGGCCCGTGGACGGCGTGTACGACGTATGGCCTGATTGTCGCCGTTTTCGCGATGTGCCGCTTCCGCTTCGGTCCGTGGCGGCGGAAGCTGGCGGCCAATGACTCGAAGCAAAATCAATCTGACCGTAACATGCCTGTCCCCGCGGCTGCCGCGGGTTTATGCACTGCGAGCGAAGCATGACTGAAACCAATCCCCCGGCCGCGAAGAAGACGTACAAAGACACCTTGAATCTGCCGCAGACGGCCTTCCCGATGGAGGCCAAGCTCGTGCAGAACGAGCCGACACGCCTGCAGCACTGGCAGAGCATCGGCCTGTATCAGCAGCTCATGGAGGCGCGGAAGAACGACCCGACCTTCGTGCTGCACGACGGGCCGCCGTTCGCCAACGGCGACATCCACATGGGCCACCTGACGAATAAGACGCTGAAGGACGTGATCCTACGCTATAAGAGCCTGGCAGGCTTCCGCACACCGTACGTGCCTGGCTGGGACTGCCACGGCCTGCCGATCGAACACAAGATCGCACAGGACCTCGGCAAAGGCTTCCGCGAAATGACGCCCGTTGCCGTGCGCCAGAAGTGCGCCGAATACGCCGAGAAATACGCAGCCCTGCAAGGTGAGCAATTCCAACGCTTGGGCATCCTCGCCGACTGGGCGAATCCCTACCTGACGATGCGGCCGGCGTATGAGGCTAGCACGCTGGAAGTTTTCGCGCAGGTCGTCGAGCGCGGCCTCGTTTACAAGCAACTCAAGACAGTGCCATGGTCGATCGCGAATCAAACGGCGCTGGCCGACGCGGAACTTGAATATCAAGATGTCGCCGATCAGAGCGTGTATGTCGAATTTCCCGTGGCCAATCCGGGCGCGTTCAAGTCGCAGTTTGATCTGCGCGTGAACGCGACGGTGTCGCTCCTGATCTGGACGACCACGCCGAGGACGCTGCCGGCCAATCTGGCGATCGCTGCGAACAAGGACGTGGAATACGCGATCGTTCAATACGAACGCGAGGCAAAGACGTTCGTCACCGTGCTGGCGGCGGCCTTGGTCGAACGCGTGTTCGAGAAAGCAAAGCTGCCGCACAAGGTGCTGAAGACGATCCCGGGCGAGGCGTTCCTGGGCGTGGAATACACGCATCCGTTCATCGATCGCACCGGCCGCGTGCTGGCGGCGGATTACGTCACCACGACCGATGGCACCGGCCTCGTCCACACGGCCCCCGGCCACGGCGAGGACGACTACAACACCGGCATCGCTAACGGCCTCGAAGTCTATTCGCCCGTGCAGGCCAACGGCCGCTACGACAGCACGGTGCCGAACTGGCTGGTCGGCCTGACGGTGTGGGAAGCGAATCCGAAGGTCGTCGAAAAGCTGAAAGAACTGAACGTTCTTCTGGCCGAGGAGACGATCACCCACAGCTATCCGCACGACTGGCGCAGCAAGACGAAAGTGATTTTCCGTGCGACCGAGCAATGGTTTGTTGGCATCGATCGTGAGACGAACGACAGCTTGCCAACCGTTCGCGCGGCCGCGCTCGACGCCGTCGAAAGCGAAATTAAATTCATCCCCGCGTGGGGCCAGGCCCGGATGAAGGGCATGTTGCAATCGCGCCCGGATTGGTGCATCAGCCGCCAGCGAAGCTGGGGCCTGCCGATCCCCGTCTTCTACAACGAAGCCGGCGATCCGCTGCTCACGCCGGAAAGCGTTCGCAGCGTGGCCAAGGCGTTCGCCGAGCATGGCAGCGATGCCTGGTTCAATCTCCCGGCCGAAGAACTGCTGAAGGATTGCGAGCCGGGCGACAAGTTTCCTAAGGCCACGCTCCGCAAAGAGAAAGACATTTTCGATGTCTGGTTCGAAAGCGGCAGCAGCTGGAACGGCGTGCTGAAGGCCCGCGAGCCTGATCTGAAATTTCCGGCCGACATGTACCTGGAAGGTTCCGATCAGCACCGCGGTTGGTTCCAGCTGTCGATGTTGCCAGCGCTCGCGAGCGGCAATGGGCTTCCATACAAGAGCGTACTCACGCACGGCTTCATCGTCGGCCCGGACGGTAAGAAGGTCAGCAAAAGCGACAAGAACTACGTGACGGCGATGACGGAAATCAATCGTCACGGTGCCGACCTGCTGCGCCTGTTCGTCTGCCAGCTGGATTATGAAGGCGACATGGGCGCCTCGCCCAAGCTCATCCAGGAATTCGGCGACAAATACCGAAAAATTCGCAACACGCTGCGGTATTTGCTCAGCAACCTGTCGGACTTCGATGGCGAAAATCACGAAGTGAGCATGCAGTCGCTGGACGGCTGGGCACTTGCGCAGCTCGATCAACTGATCGTCGATGTGACGGCCGCGTATGAGGTGTTTCAGTTACATCGCGCGTTCCGGCTGATCCACGATTTCTGTGCAGTTCAATTGAGCGCCGTCTATGGCAACGCGATGAAGGACCGGCTGTATTGCGAAGCGCCGGATTCGCCGCTGCGTCGCCGGTCGCAGTATGTCATGCACAAGATGGTGCTGGCGATCACGAAGCTGATCTCGCCGATGCTGGTCTTCACTGCCGACGAAACGTGGGGCCTCATCCCGCACAAGCCGGCCAGCGACGCTGACCTGCCGAGCGTGCATCTGGCCCGCCTGCCGGTGGTCAGTGGTCGTGATCCGTTCCCGGAGCAGGTGGCCGACTGGGGCGTGCTGATGAAGCTGCGCGAAGACGCGCTGATGAAGCTCGATGCACTGAAGAAGGAGAAGGGCGTCAATAAAAGCTCGGATGCTGAAGTGGTTTACCCCGCAGCGCTGAAGGCGCGGCTGGAAGCGTACGGCGTCGACTTGGAAGACATGGTCGGCTGCGGCTATCACCGGTTTGATGAGGTCGACAGTGTGACAGCGCTGGATGCCCGCGAGAAATATCCCGCGTGCGCCCGCAGCTGGAAACGCCGGCCGGACGTCGGCAGCAATGCGGCGTATCCGGACCTATCCGCCCGCGATGCAGCGGCGATCGCCGCACGGGCCTAGAACCTCTTATCCCCTCTCTCGGTATTGCTGGGAGAGGGTTAGGGTGAGGGCTTCGACAGGCACGCTGCGAACGTTAGGCCGAAACAAAGCGCGAAAAAATGATCGAACGTCGACTGCAACTTTCACCGACAGAGCCTTCCGTCGGAGGCCCTCACCCTAACCCTGTCCCGGCCATACCGGGACAGGGGACGGACCGTATTACCCTCGCCGTTCTCGTCAGCGGCGGCGGTACGACGCTGCAGAATCTGATCGACCGTATCGCCACCGGTGAGTTGAACGCGCGGATCGGTGTGGTGATTGCTTCGAAGCCCGGAATCTACGGCATCGACCGCGCGACGACTGCTGGCCTGCCAATCATCACCGTGGTCCGCAAAGAGTTTCCGTCGGCCGAAGCTTTCAGCGAGCGCATCTTTGCCGAATGCGAAGCGGCCGGCGCTGATCTGGTTGTTCTTGCGGGGTGGCTGCAGCTTCTGCAGGTGCCGGCCAAATGGGATGGGCGCGTGATGAATATTCATCCGGCGCTGCTGCCGAAATACGGTGGTCGCGGCATGTTCGGTCGGCATGTGCATGCGGCCGTGCTGGCTGCAGGGGAAACTGTGAGCGGCTGTACAGTGCATTTCGTCAATAACGAATACGACGCGGGCGCGATGATCCTGCAGAAGACGTGCGTCGTCGATGCGACGGAGACGCCGGAGCAGTTGGCTCATCGCGTGTTCGAATGCGAGTGCGCGGCCTATCCCGAGGCGATCGCTGCCTACGCCCAAGGCCGAGTGCGATTGGTCGGCGGCCGCACGGTATGGCGGTAGCGCTTAGCGGTTCACTCGATCGACAGCGTGAATTCAAAGTCGTCGGCGATCGGCCGGCCCTGGCTATCCTTCGCCGGCTCGAACCAGGATTCATAGGCGGCCAGAAGAAAAGCGCGGTCGATGCTGGAGCTGCCGGTGCCGCGAAGAATATCGACCCGGCGGACGTGGCCGGTCTCGTCGATCGCGATCTTGAGCTGTAGCCGCGCGGGGAACGCGATTTCGGCCGCCTCCACCATTTGCGACAGATTGGTGCGCGGTTTCGCGAATTTGATCTCGCGACCCTTCCGCGCGACTACGCGGCCACGCTTGAATTCCACCGACACTTCCTTGGCAAACGGATCACTGTCCCGATCGCTATGCGGCATCGGCGTGCCGCCGACTTTGGCGGGCGTCGCATCCGTCGGCGGGGCAGGTGGCGTCTGCGGCGAGGGCGGTTGCTGCGGCGATTGAGGGTGTTCCGGCTGTGGCTGCTCGGCGGGCGGTGCTTCCTTGGGCGGCTGCGGCGTCGGCTTGGGGGGCTTTCGAAAGGCCGGTGCGCGGGACAGCGGTGGCGTGGGCACGATGGCCGGCGGTGGCGTGAGCGGTTGGCTCAGGGGCTTGGGCGGCGACGGGTTCGCGGCGGCCATCGGGCCGTTGCCAGTCGGGTCGCGCGTCATCGCGGCTTGGTCGGGGCGGGAGAGCGGGGCGCTCTGTGGTTCGTCGCCGGGGCTGCTGTTGATTGCGTTGCCGCCGCCGTTCTTATCGCCGAAGAGTTCCTTGGGCGGCGGCGGTGTTGGCAGTAGCAGGATCGGTTCCGGCTGGGCGGTCTTCGATTTTTTCGATGAGTGGTAGACGGCACCGCCGCCGCCAGCGTAATGGCGGGCCGTTTCGAATATCGCCGCGTGGACGACGATCGAAAGCGCGAAGCAAAGCAGGAAGATGAGCCGCGAGGAACGCATCGAGTCCGATGATTCTAAACGGAATTCAGTATCGGACGAATCGGCAACCGAAATGGAACGGTTCACCGTAGTTTGCGCGGCAACGTGTGCGTGGCCGGGTGGTCGACGCTTTGTGATACCAAACCCGGCCGCCCCGAAGTGGCCGGATGCAATGCCGTTAGATGGTCGCGGCGGGGGTTCGCCGGGCCTTTAGCAGGTCAATCGCCTCTTTAACTGTGTCTGCTACGGCGATCTGCTGCCACGTAACCTCGCGGACAAAATGTTGCTCGGCTGCGCCTTTGATGAGTTCAATCAGCGGCGTGTAGAAGCCG
This sequence comes from Phycisphaerales bacterium, assembly GCA_028288875.1. Taxonomy (GTDB): domain Bacteria; phylum Planctomycetota; class Phycisphaerae; order Tepidisphaerales; family Tepidisphaeraceae; genus RYN-431. Next base: position 16,145 of record JAQGHK010000170.1, read on the forward strand.
TTAATGTTCAGGATGATGATCGGCTTATCGTGCTGGCCGAGCTGTTTGCCGACGATGATTTCGAAGAGCTCTTCAAACGTCCCGAGCCCGCCGGGCAGGGCGATGAACGCGTCGGCGCGTTGTTCCAGCGTTTGCTTTCGTTCTCGCATCGTTGTGGTGACGACTAACTCGTCGCATTTCACGTCAGCCAGTTTGCGGTCGATGAAAAACTGCGGCGTGATGCCAATCACCCGGCCGCCGCCGGCGCGGGCACCATCGGCCAAGGCGCCCATGCAGCCGACGTTATTGCCGCCGTACACGAGCACCCATTTTTCAGCGGCGATCGCTCGGCCGAGCGCTTCGGCGGCGGCGTAATACGACCGATCGACTTTGGTGGCCGACGAAAGGAAAACGGTCACAGCGAAGGCCGGCGAGGCCGGGCGGGGGGTGTCGGTCATGCGTCCTGTTTGATGTAGCCCTTGGTCTTGAAATACGCGACGGCCTCATCGACCGATCGGAACACGCGCGTCGCCGTCTCACTGATGAACGG
>JAQGHK010000176.1 GCA_028288875.1 Phycisphaerales bacterium
GTTACCGAACAGCGCCTTGGCGTAAGCGGCGGTCACTTTGTCCGCGATGGTCCCGGGAAGGAAAATGCCGCGCAGGACAGACCATTGATCGACGGTCTCGCCGGCCATAGCGCAGATGGGTTGAACCACCATCCTCTTGAAATCACTCGCGATACCGGAAGCATCGAAGCCGAGCTTTTTCCAGTTCATCCCCAGCACGCCTGCTGTAATTGAGCCGCCGGAGACACTGGAAATCCGCGCCAGTTTTGAAAGAGCGCCGGCCTCGTTCAACCGCCAGAGAACGCCGAGATGAAAGACCATCGCCCGGTAGCCGCCACCGGATAGGCAGAGCGCGATACCCTGAACTGGCCCGGCCGAGTCCTCGCCCGATACCGATAGCGCGGCGGCGGCCTTATCTGGTTCGCGGACGGGCGTGGAGACCTGATCCGATGCGAAATCGCTCATGCTTAAACCCCGCTGAGGCGATGCGATGCAGGACGGATGTGTGCAAAGAATGCCGGCCAGCGCAGCCAGTGGCAAACCCGTTCGCCCGGCGCAACATGCCTATTTGGGGCATCGCGGCCCCAAACGGCGATCGCTTTTTGATAGATTTCGATACCCCGTTGGGGTAAAAATCGTGCGGCGCTCAGGACGCCACCTGTCCGCGGGAAGGACCGAGTCCACCTGATCCGATAATCTACAGGCGGTTCACGCCAACCTTCTTTCAGCCCACTGATGCGGACACCGGGCAAGACTTGAAAGGAGGCCCTCGTGGCCCAGCGTCAATTCCCCGTTTATCCGAATCTCGATCAGTTAAAGCATCAGGCCAAAGATCTGCTGCACGCGGCGCATGAGGGCGATCCGTCGGCCGTCGCCGAGATCGCAGCGTTTCACCCGCGCGGCGTTTCGCCCGGCGCTGCACAGCTATCCGATGCCCAGCTGGTGCTGGCCCGCGCCTACGGAATCTCATCGTGGCCGCGGTTGGTGCTGGCATGTCAGATGACCGATGCCATTCAGCGGGACGACGCCGATGCGGTGCGTGCTCTGGTACTGGCGCACCCGGAATTGCTCCACGAAGATGCCCGCGGCACGCCGGGCAACTGGGGCCCGCCGATGTCTTACGCGGCCAACCTCGGCCGGGATTATATCGTGACCATGCTCGCGGGGATGAACGCTAGAGACATCCAGCATGCCTTCGGCCGCGCGTGTCTGCAGGGAAAGATCGAAACTGCCCGCTGGCTGCTTGATCATGGCGCAACGCTCGAGCGCGGCATTGTCATGGGGCCTTGCGAAACGCAGAACGCGTCCGGCCTTCAATTGCTTCTGGAAATCGGTGCGGAATGGTGTGACCGTGACGGCGACTGCCTTGCCCCGGTCGCGCTGATTCTGGAAACGTATTGTCGCAATCCAGGCAAGCATGCGTGCCTGGAACTGGCCGTTAAGCACGGCATTGATCTGCCCGACACGCCGGTGATGGCGCTGCATCGCGGCCGGCTTGATCTGCTGCGGGCGCACTTAATTCGCGATCCCGGTCTGTTGCAACGTCGATTCACCTACCGCGACATCTACCCGTCCAATCTCGGTTGCCACGACGATGAAACGCTCGGGCTGCACGGCACACCACTATCCGGGACGACACTGCTTCACATGGCCGTCGATTTCGACGAGATGGACATGGCGATATGGATGCTCGAGCAGGGAGCCGACGTGAACGCGCCGGCAACGCTGGATGCGGACGGGTTTGGGGGACACACGCCGTTGTTCAATTCAGTAGTGTGCCAAGCCTTTCGCGTCGGCCGCCGGAAGGACGACGCGTTCGCCAGATTGCTGCTGGATCACGGGGCCAACCCAAATGCCCGCGCGTCGCTGCGGAAGCGATTGCGATTCGTCGCCGATGAGACCCTGCACGAGTTTCGCAACGTCACACCGCTCGCGTACGGGCAGCAATTCCATGATCAGGCCTGGGTTAGCAAGCCCGTGATGAAACTCATCGCGGGGCGAATCCGTTAAGGCGTTGCCCCCAGATCCGTTCCGCGCATAAAAAAGCCCGGAACGAATGCAACTAGCTCCATGGGGCAACTCGCATTGAGTTCTGTAACCGCACCGCCGTAGTTTCGTTAGGATGGCGGCATTCAAAGCGGGGAGGCAGGCTTGTTAGCAAAACGTGTTTCGTTCGTGATCGGGCTGACGTTCGCAGCATGGCAGCCACTTTTGCAGGCCGCCGAGCCGGTTTGCTTGGTTCCGCAGGTCAAGGGCGTGACGATCGATGCGAGCGACGCAGACTGGGCCGACGGTGGTTACCGCGCCGACGCCCTTGCGGACATACGGGTCGGCCATCGCCCGAACCTGACGTCCTCGCCGAGGGTGCGCCTCGGCTGGGACGAAGCCGGCTTGGTGATCTTCCTCCGGTCGGAAGACAACACACCGACCGATCCCGCCACGGCTGATGGCGATCGAGTTGAAGTGCTGATTGCCGACGCGCGTACCCGTCCGGGCACTGACGGCAAGGGCTTCCAACTCGCCGTCACGCCGGTGCGTGCATTGCCCGCCGCCGCGCCGGCGGTGACCTGGACCGACAAGCGCGCCGACACGGCCGCGCCGCTGACCGTCGAGGCCGCGTCTTCCGGCTGGCCCGGTGGGTATGTCGTCGAGATGCGGCTGCCTTGGTCGGACTTCGCCGGATTCGGCAAGCCGGGCGGCGATGTTTGCGTGCAAGTCTACGTTCACGACGCCGCCACCGGCTTGGATCGCGTGACCTTCGGCCTGAAGCCGACGACCGAATCGCGCTGGCTCGGGCCGGACCAGATGACGCTAATCCGATTCGCAGACCAACCGTCGCCGCCGGCCTCCTTGGCGGTCTACGCCGAGTACCAACGCTATCGCCGGACGCAGGTTCGCATCACCGACACGGCCGCGGATGGCGAGACCGGTTACGTCATCGCGGATGCCGCAGGCCGCACCATTGGCGAGGCATCGACGCACGGGCGCGCCGGCGAGAGCTCGCGCGCGACGGTGAATCTGCCGATGCCGCCGAACATGCCCGCCGATCGAACGATCAGCGTGACGCGCGTGGCTAGAGCCGGTCATCCCGCCGAAAATGCGTCCGTTGTGCCGGCTGGACCACTCGGTCGTGAGGACATGCTGGCGACGGCCGAGTTCCGCTTCGAGACGACCGTTTTCTCCAGTGCCGCCTTCCCGGCCAGCGACTTTGCCGATCCACTGGCGATCGAAGACATGATCGGGCCGTATACCGTCGTTCGCCGGTTCTTCGACGCCGATTTCAATGAAGTCACGTCCGCGGACAAGCCGGGCCGCTACGGGGCGCTCGTGACGTTCCTCGGCCAAAACGGGCTGAAGGGCCAGCGAGAAGTCACGCTTTACCGCGCGCCGAAATCATTTCGATGGCGGACCCAGGCGGTCGGCGGAACCGACGTCACACTGCCTGCGGACTTAGGGGTGCCGCCCAACGCTG
>JAQGHK010000180.1 GCA_028288875.1 Phycisphaerales bacterium
TGCCGGGGTAGTCGCCAACGATCCTATCTGCCTTCCCGCCCGCTTGTGATCACTGTCACACCGCGATTGGGTAAAAGTTTACCTAGAGTACAACTTCCGCGACAATCTGTCAAGAGAATTGTATCCAGAAATGTTCTGCTCTTTTTCAATACAGACGGCGTGCATGGTTCGAAATAAGCGTTTGGGAGCCATGGCTTCCCGCCAACGCTCCATGGCCAAGCGAGATCTCAAAATGAAAAGCGGAAGCATTTGATGATATGAGGCATCTATTTCGCTCGGCAGTGTCGCACCGTTGCGGCATGCTCGTCTTATGAAACCCAAAAAACTAGAGCATTTTTTAAAGTCGGCTAGGCAATGATTTTCAGTTTGACAAAATGCCGCGGCAGATTACATTGTTTGGGTAAACGTTTACCTTGTCACATCTGGGAAACGTTCGGCGGAGAACATGACGCGACCGGCGGTAGCGTCTCAGGAACAACACTCATCAGCCGGTGGTGGGTTTTTGGAGGGATTGAGAATGTTCGCAAGCTTTAAGTCTATCGTTGGTGCGGCGGCAGTACTGGCGTCAGGTCTTGGCATGGCCCAAAGCCAAGCTGCGGTCGTCGCGACCAAAAACGTCGACGCAGCCACTTTTGATGGCGCACCCGTGGTCAACACCGCAGGCAGTGCGTCGGCCGCAATCAACACGACTTTCACAGTCGGCATTGGTCTGGCGGCGGGTTCGACCGCCCGTTACGGCCAGACTTTCACCACCGGCGCCAGCGGTTTCACCCTCGGCGCGATCGAAATGTACGTGGCCGGGCAGGGCGGGGCGAACAATGTCGGCGTCCACCTGTATTCGAACGTTAGTGGCGGCAGCGAGGCCGACACGTTCGTCAATCCCAATAACCCGACGGCCACCGACTTGCTCGGCGGCGGCTCGGGCTTGACCTTCACCATGACACCCGCAGGCTCAAACGGCTATCTCGTGCTGACGTTCAGCGGCGCGGATCAGGTGGCGCTGGCCGCGAACACGAAGTATTACTTTGAACTCAGCGGCGGCGACGCGGGTGTCAACGTCCTGCGTGCCGGTTCAAGCCCTTACGCCGGCGGCAACGCCTACGCGGGTAGCGATCCGACAACCTTCCGTGGCCTGCCGAGCTCGGGCAGCAATCGCGATAGCGCGGTGGCCGTTTACGCCGTGCCGGAACCTGCTTCGCTGGCCGTGCTTGGCCTGGGTGCCCTGGGCCTGGTTCGCCGTCGCCGCGCTTAATGCGGGCCCGGTGAATTCAGTTTGATCAGATGCAGCACGGCGGGCGGGCCAATCCGGCTTCGCTCGCCGTGTTCACTTGGCCCATGGGCGGCCGGCCCGAACGGTCGGTCGGAGCGACAATGATTTTAGTTTCTCCTCGTGCCTGGCAAGGTTGTGCCGCGGCCCTAACGCTGGCGCTGGGCGGAATATCATTCGCCCAGACGACCGTGACCGGCTCCGCGCTGGTCATGCGGTCCACCGGCACTGTGGCGGGTACGGCCGTCACGCTGAATGAAAACGGCTATCTCGGCACGTACGTCACGCTGGCGGCTCCGGGGCCGATCTCGTTTTCAGTCGATGCGTCGGGCGGCACGTCCAACGGCGTGGCGTCGAACATGACCGTGTCGATTGCAGATTACAGTCAGTCGTTCATGGTTAGCGCGGCGACGGCTTCGACCTACACGTACAGCTCGCCTACTTTGCCTGCCGGCACGTACTTCGTGCGGACGCAACTGGACAATCACAAAACGGTTCGGGTGAACAATGCGCCGGTCACCGCGAATACCACGTTGACCGTGCGCGGCCTCACAATCGGCGCGAATGCGGCCGTTACCAATACCGCGACTGATGCGAGCGCATTGGCCGCAGCCGATACGTACATCGCTAACTTTCGGAAGGGCGATGCAGGCGTGAAGATCAACGGTGCCCTGCCCGGCACGCAGATCCACGTTCAACTGAAGAGCAACGCCTTCCAGATTGGTACGGCAGTGTCCGGCGGTTATTCGTCGACCGACAACCAACTGATGGCCAACCCTGCCGCAGGGTCGGATGCCGCGAATTTCCAGGAGTTTATCAACGGCCGATTCAATTCGGTCGTCGGCTCGAACGCTGGAAAGTGGGAGCGGAACGAAACGTTTACTAACAGCGGCGCGACATCGGTCGTGAATATGAGCGCGGTCGATCAGATGGATGCTTATGCTGCAGCGCATGGCATGTCAGCGCGTCAGCACAACATCATCTGGGGCAATCAGCAGCCGACTCAAATCAAGACCTGGTTGACCGATGCCGCGAGTACGACGAGCACGACCAAGGCCGCTAGCCTGGCGAAACTGAAGACGGCCATCGCCAATCGCGTTGCCTATGTCATCGGTGGCACAAACAGTGTCGACGGCCACGCCCGGGCGGCGAATTTTCAGCAGTTGGACGTGCTCAATGAGGCGTTGCAGACGGGCAACTATTACTCAGTGCTTGGGGCCAGCGGCGTCGCGGATGTTTACAAGCAGGCCCAAACGGCGATCGCATCGGCGGGACTGAAAACGAAGCTGTACCTGAACGAGTACAACGTCCTGCAGAATTCACCGATCACGGTGACAACCAGTGCGACCTACGGAACGCAGGCCGCGGCGACCTACGGCGATCAATATGCCAATTGGTACCGCCGTGAGATCGAATCGATTAATAACGCGGCCTTCACGTCTGGCGCGACTTCGGATGTCGTGACCGGCGTCGGCGTACAGTATTACCCCACGGCCAGCGGTACGCGCGGCCCTGCGGTCATGCAGAAGGCGTTGCAGGATCTGTCGGTCGGCGGGTCGCCGATCAGTCTGACTGAATTCGGCGGCCAGACCACGATCACGCAAAGTGTGGCCCCGCAAATCGTGGACGAAACGCTCCGCATGATGATGGGCACGCCTAGTGCGGATTCCATGATGTTCTGGGGCTGGTACGACGACAACAACGCCGCCACCAATCAATACGGCGGCGGCACGGTGATGGTGAACAAAGGCTGGAAGAACGCCGACGGCACGTGGAACCTTACGCCGACGGGCAAGCGATTTGAATACCTGTTCGGCCGCGGGCTGGATCCAACCGCTCCCGGCGCGAATCCAGACGGCAGCAACCCCAACCCACTGACGACAGACCTCACGCTGACCGTCGGCCAGGATGGGATGATTCACTTCAATGGCTTCTACGGCGATTACGCACTCACGATCAACGGCCAAAGCTACGATCTCTCTCTGAACAAAGGCGCGAACAACGCAGCCCTGTCGATCAATGTTCCGGAGCCGGGTGCTGCGGCGGCTATCGGCGCGGGCGCGCTGGCCCTCCTTCGCCGGCCGTTGTCGACGCGGGGGACGGCCCAATGACCGGGTTCCCGCTTGGCAAAGCGGCTGCCGCAATGCTGCTGGTGATGATCATCAGCGGTGTCGCCATACTGTCCGCGCCGGCGATCAAAACGTCGGAGCATTATGACCTGGTCATGGCGACGTTTGCGCCTGAGCATGCGGCCGCCTATCGGCCGGCGATTGCGAAGTTTGAGCGCGACAACAACTGCCGAGTTCAGTTGCAAGTGGTGGATCAAAAGGCGCTGCAGGATCGATTGCAATCGTCACTGCAGGTCGGAGCGGACGTGCCGGATATGGTCGAGCTGCTGTATGGCACACTCGGACTGTTTACGTCCGGCCCACTCGCGGACGTGAAATTGACGGACCTGACGCCGCGCATTGCCCAGGACAATTTGATGGACCGCGTGGTGGCGAATCGCTTCCCACGGTGGAGCAGCCGCGGCCGTATCTATGGGCTGCCACACGATGTGCACCCGGTGATGCTGGCCTACCGGCGCGACCTTTGCGACCAACTCGGTATAGACCCCACTCAACTGACGACCTGGGAAAAGTTTGCCGAAGTTGGCCGGCAGTTGAAAGGCCGGCACCAAGCCGGGGACGCGGTCGCTCAACGCTACATGCTGGATCTGGCTTACGACGGCGGTGACACGCTGAAATTGCTGCTCATTCAGCACGGCGGCGGCCTGTTCGATGAACATGGCAATGTCAGCTTTGATTCTTCTGTAGCGGCGGACACCGTGAGTTGGTACATCCGCCAGACCCGTGGCGATCACCCGATCGGATATGGCTGCGGCAGTGGCCAAGGATTCAGCAAGGCGCTGCTCGACGGGCTTTGCCTGTTTTATTTCTGCCCTGACTGGCGAACGAAACAGTTCATCACCGACGTGCCGAGCTTGGCGGGAAAGATGGCCCTCATGCCGATGCCGGCGTGGGAAGAAGGCGGCATCCGAACCAGCACGTGGGGCGGCACCGGCTTGGCGATCACGAAACAATGCCGCCGACCAGACCTG
>JAQGHK010000229.1 GCA_028288875.1 Phycisphaerales bacterium
ATCCGTGCCGACGACATCCGCCATCGCGCCATGACCGGTCGCGATAACTGGCGTGCCAACGGCGAACGCTTCGACCGACACGCGGCCGAAGGTTTCAAAGCAGTTTGAGGGTTGAATGAGTAGGCCCGCGTTGCCAATGAGTTCGGCAATTTCATCCGCCGGCTTTCGGCCAAGCCAGGTGATCGCGGGATTCGTTTTCATCTCCGCTCGAACATCGTCCGCCAGCGGGCCGTCGCCGATGATTGTCAGAGGCAGGCGATCGCCCACAGTCCGCCAAGCGGCCAGCAGCGTATCGACGCCTTTTTCCGGCGAGAGCCGGCCGACGAAGATGGCATAGCTGCCACCGGCACGCGGGCCGGGGTCGGGGTGAACAAAGTTCGGTTTGACGACGATCTTGTCCGACGGCAGGCCGCCGATGACGAACTTATCGCGGGCAGATTCCGTGAGGGCGATGTAGCGATCGACCGCGCGGCCATACGTACCCGTGGTGCGATGAATTGCGACCGATCCGGCCACCACCGCGCTCTGCACCTTGCTGTCGCGATAGCAGCCGTGCTTGATGCCGTTGATCGGGACCGACTTGCCCAGGCATTCGGTGCAGACTTTGCCGTCGCGATAAAACAGCGCACTGGCGCACAGCAGGCGGAAGTTGTGCAGCGTCTGCACCACCGCCGCGCCTTCCGCGTGGGCCGCGTAGTAAGCGGCCGGCGAGATCAGCGGGAACGTGTTGTGAAAGTGAACGATGTCCGGCTGCGTTTCACGCACCAGCCGGCGAAACTGTTTGTAAACGCCGCGGTTCCAGACCGTGTTGGCCAGCAGTGCGAGCCGGCCCATGCCGTTCACGCTGTCATTATGGATCTGAAACGGCACCACGTCATGGCCGAACTGACGGAGCAGATCGACTTCGGCCTGGTAAACGACATCTTCGCCGCCGGGCTGCTGATAGAAATTATGCGCGACGATGATCTTCATGAGGCGGCCAACTTCGGTTGCGAATCGTCGTCCACGGTCAGCGTAAAGGCATCCGAGTCACGGCGATAAATGCACATAGCGCCCAAACCGGTGCCGTAGACGGACCAGAACCAAATCCCGCCGGGCGGCCCTTCGATGAACACGTCAAACGAGCCGTTCAACAGCAGGGCCGACCAGTAGCAGAACAGGAAAAAGAACAGCGCCGCCCAATTGTCACGGCGGAGGAATCTGGCCCGCAGGAAGTGGGCAATCATGCCGATGGCCCAGGTCGCCTGTGTCAGCGCCCAGAGCGCGGCCCCAGGCACGCCGCTGCGGGCGAGAAAGGTCATGTGCACGTCGTGCGGATTGCGCAGCGAATTGTCCGACAGCACCTGGTAGCCGTCATCGTCGGCGATGTTGATGCCGAAGCCTTTTCCGGTCCAGAAATACTTGCCGTGGACGGTGTAGTTGACGATGTCTTTCCACCAGTCGAGGCGCCATTCTTTCGTGCTATCCAGGCCGTCGCTGCCGCTATCGCCGAGGACGCTGCCGACGTTGGTGACGATCTGATCGAAGGACACTTCGCGGCCCTTGCCGCCGACGATCGGAATGCGGAGGTCCGTCACCCACAGCACGGCGATGCAGATGGCCACCGTGCCGATCATACGGACGGCCACACTGTGCATCGGCTTGAACAGCAGGCACATCGAAAAGACCAGGCCCAGCGCCACCATGCCGGCGCGATCGATCACGCCCATGACGGCGGCATTAATCGTGAGGATCAGCACGAACCTCCAACTCGTCCGCCCGGCCAGCCCGCAGACCCAGAACGCCAGCACGCCGGAGAGATGAACGAGGACGTCGCCTTCCTTCACCTGAAAGACAGGCACGCTGGCCCACGGCCACTCCGGACGGGTCTGGCCGAGCAGGCGGTAGATGGAAAAAACCACGGGCGTCAGCAGCAGAAAATACGGAACGAATTTGCGATATCGCCCGATGAACGTGGTCAGCCGCTTCGGGCATTCCATCAGCAGGGCGGCGATGACGAACGCATAGATGGAATAGCCCCACACCACGGCGTCACGCACGGCGTCGATGCCGTAGGTCCCCAAGTATGGCAACGTTCGGAAGAGGCCCCAGCCGCAGAGTGCGATCAGCGGCCAGAACTGCGGCTCTTCCCACACACTCGACCAGTGGCGGCAACGCAGGTACGCGTAGAGGCCGACCAGTAGCGTGATTTCCCCGACAAACAGGGGCGGGATACCGAAGTAAGCGAAGCCCCGGCCGCCGATGGCGTAGCCGAGTAGGACAAGGCCGAGCCATTTAAGGTAACCACTGCCGAAGCGCTCGCGCGCATCGACATCAGCGACGGCGCGATCGCCGGCGGGGCGGCTGATGTCGATCACAACCGCACTCACCGTGCGCCTCGCGCTGGGTTGGCCAAGCCGAGGATATTTGCGTACGCCTTCACCATGGCGTCCTGCGTGAAGTGAGCTTTAAAGTGTTCTTTCGCTAGCGCGCCGGCCGCGCGACGCCGATCGGCATTGCAGAGCAGTGGTTCGAGGGCTTGGATAGACTCATCGATGGAGTCGTTCGCCAGCGCGACGCCGTCAAGGGCTTCAAGCAATTCTCGCACGCCGCCCGACGGCTTGGCCGCCCAGGCGAGGCCGGTACGGGCCACTTCCAGTACGGAAATCGGGCAATTCTCCGCCATCGCGTAATGCACGTAGAGATCGGCTAGTTGCAGCAGGGCAGGCACGTCGCTGCGGTGGCCAAGCAGTTTAATCTTGTCAATGAGGCCGAGTTCTTTGGCGGCGGCTTCGATGGCGGGCCGATCCGGACCCTCGCCGATGAGCTCCAGGCGGGCCGCGGGATATTGCGCGGCGACTTTCGCAAACAGCTTCACCAGACCGAGTTGATCTTTGCGCGGTTCCAGCGTGCCGACATTCATCAGCACTAGGTCGTCATCGGTCAGGCCAATATCGCTGCGGCGGACCGGTGCAACATCGGATGTTCGCTCGGGGACGCCGTTCCATACGACCGAAGACGCCCGCGTGCGAATGCCGCGCTGCACTTCCACCAGATCGCGAGCCCAGCCGGACACGTACACGACGCGATCGACTTCACGCAGAACGGCTTCTTCCTCGGCCTTCACGCGGTCAAACGCGGGGCCGCTGAGCGCGCCTTGATTGCGGTATTCGTCGGCTTCGCTTTCGTTGAAGTGGCAGACCATCGTCACATCGACGCGATCAGTCAGGCCGAGTTCATGTCGGACATCCATGGCCGCCTGAGCGCTCGGCGGGCATTGGGCGATGATCTGTCGGACGCTGCTGCCGCGTAGCATGCGCCGCAGGTTCGTCCGCAGCGCGGCCGTGTGCCAGTGGCGGTACCAGAGCGTGGCCGCGGTGGGGAAAAATCGTTTCAGCAGCAGCGGCCGAACGGCGAAGATCGGCATCCACAGGCGGCTGCCGGAGAAGGTCGTGATGACGTCGCAGCCGATGCCTGCCTTACGAAGGCCCTCTGAAAGAATGCGGGTGTGTGCGTGGACGCCGGTGACGCCGTCGAGGCGATTCAGCGTCGCGATGATGACGCGATCGCTCGCCATACGGGCAGCCGGTGCGCCGGTGCCTGCGGCGAAAGCCGGCTCGCGCGCGACATCGGCCGTCGTCATACCGCTCCCGCTGGCACCCGGGCAAGGGATGCCACACGAAGCCCAAGCACCTTGCGGTACCACACGATCATTTCGTCGGTCGTCACGTAGCCCTCTTCAAGAAGGCGCGTGATCGAATCGACGAAGTAGGTCACTTGCAACGCCCGCACGGTAGCGGCCGGGAAGTCGGCATGACTTCGGGCCCGCGATTCCAATTCGGCCAAGGCGCGCTCGGGCGTCCAGTCATTAAGCAACAGGCCGATCTGGATATCGAAGTGCGTTTCATCGATCAGCGGCAGGCCGTCGATGACGCCGTATTCCCAGTCGAAGGCGGAGACCGAAGCGTTGCCGGCGCGAAGGCGTACGTTCCACGGCGCGAAATCGCCATGGATTACGGTGCGCGGCACGATCGATTCGGCCAGAACCGGGGCCGCGGCGCGAAGGGCGTCGGCTAAGTCGCTGGCGTCTTCGCCGAGTATGTCGACACGGTGCAGCAGATCCTGGAAGAACGCGAACGAAGTGGCCGGGCGTTTGTCGGATGGCGACTGAAGCAATGTCAGGAAACGCCGGTGTGCCGGGGTGAGTTTCGCCGCCGTCGGCTTGCCCGGCAGCGGGGCCTGCACAAGGGCATAGCGGCCGTCGCTATCGCCAGCGAACAGCAGGCGAGGCACGATCTGCTGGTCGGAGGCAAACTGGCGGCCCAGCGCGGCGAGCGCGTCGGCTTCCTTGTGAACCAGATCAATGGCCAGCGGCGAGCTCGGTAGTTTGACGAACGCCAGCGTGGTGCCGTCGACACCAATCACGGCGGCGGACACTTTGCGATTGCGGGCCGGCTCCGGCGCACCGGCCGAGAGGGCGAGACGCGGTTCTTTACCCGGAAGCACGCGGCGGATGAGGCGTTCCAACGGTGGTTCGGTCCGGGCGGCCACCCATACTTCGTCGCGATACCAGCCGCCCAGGCCCACACGGGCGGCGAGGCGCACGGCCGATAGTTTCAGGCGAGCGATGCGCTTGGCGGGCGAATACAGGCCAAAGCCGGCGGCCGTGACGGCGGGGATATCCAGCGGGATGAACCAGCGTGCGTTGGCCAGGTTCGGGACGGCAGCGAAGCGCCGGGCGTACGTAAAGCCCGCCTTCTTGAAGGAGCCTTCGGTCAGTCCGCGGCCGTTGACAACGACGACGCCGTCGGCCGTACCGGAATCGCGGGCGACAACATCGGCGCCGGCGTCAAACAGCACGAGCGCACGGCCGAGCGAGCCGGCCTCGCCCTCGGGACGAACCAGTGCGCTGAACCACGCCGGCACTTTCGGGCAGTCCAACTGCGTGCCGAACGGGAACAGATGCAGCCAAGTTAGCGCGGGCGCCAATTTCATCGGCCGGTGCCTTTCCCAACTCGCTTTTCGATCCGGTCGGCAAACTGCTTCAGCAGGCGGCCATTCACATCGGCAACGACTTCATCGATCGGGCGATTCGCGTTGATAATCACGCCGTACGGCATGCCACTGATCAGGGCGTTGTACTCACTGCACTGGCGCGCGGTCTCTTCGAACGCCACTTCCTTCTTACGGGCCTGAATCACTTCAGGCGGCGCGTTCAGGAGGACGACCATGTCGGGCTTGGGCGCGATGGCCCAGATCGCCCGCAGCAGGCCGGTAGGGCCCGAGTAGCGGTAGCGTTTCGGGTCGACGATGGCGTCGAGCAGGTAGCGGTGGTTCATCGCGAACACGCCGCGGACGCGATCCGGGTGGATCGTCGCCACGTAACCGGCGGTGTAGCAGACGCTCCACCAGGCGGCCTTGACGAACGACGCGGCCTTGCCGCGCGGCGGGAATGCGTGCGGTGTCGGCTTTTCCGGCTGATACTTGTGCGGAATCAGCGACGGCGCGAACGTGTGATAGCTTGTATTGAGGAAGGCCGGCGCGATCGCGTCGCGGACCTGCTCGATGATCGTTGATTTACCCACGCCGTCC
>JAQGHK010000296.1 GCA_028288875.1 Phycisphaerales bacterium
AGCACCAACGTGTGGGTCTATCACACCACCACCAACACCTGGACCAAGGGCCCTGCCCTGCCGGTGCGCCGCGCCTCGGCCGGCATGGCGCTGGTGAACAACAAGCTGTATTTCGTCAGCGGCGAACCGATCGACCACGTCAGTGATTCGAAAGACGTGTTCGTGCTCGACCTGGCCGCCCAATCGTGCGGCTGGAAGAGCGTCGCCTCGATTCCTGAAGGCCGCACTCACTTCGGCATCGCCGTGGTGAATAACAAGATTTACGTCATCGGCGGCCAGCTGAACATCGACGCCAACGCCACGTTCCTGAAGACGGCGTACAGCTACGACCCGGCCACCAACAAGTGGACGCGCCTGGCCGACCTGCCATCACCGCGATCGCACCTGAGCCCGAACACCTTCGCCCTCAACGGCAAGATCTACAGCTTCGGCGGCGAAAACATCTTCAACCACGAGTTGAACCTGTCGCTCGTCTACGACCCGGCCACCAACAAGTTCGCCCAGCTCACCCCGCTGCCCGCCCTGCGTGCGGCCGGTGCGGCCGGCTTTGTCGGCGGGCACATCGTGTTCACCGGCGGCAAGAACAACGGGTTCTTCTCGGATACGTACATCGGGACCTTTGTGTAAATCGGCTCGATCGATCGATCAGGCAAAACGGCACCGGTGCTTCACCGGTGCCGTTTGCGTTTACGGTCCCCTCGCCCGGTAATCCAGGACAGGGTTAGAAACAGGGTCTGCTCAATGCAGGCGGTTGCGTTTTGCCCACGTCACGCCGATTCTGTACTTCTCATGCGCGTCATTGATCTCGGCACCCTCGACTACCGCACCGCCTGGCAGCGCCAGGAGGCCGAGCACGAGCGTGTGCTGGGCGGGGATGAGGAGGTGATTCTTCTCGTCGAGCACACGCCGGTCATCACCTTCGGCCGCCGGGCGGCGGATAGCGCCAGCCATCTGGTCGCCTCGCAGGAACAGCTTGCCGCAGCTGGCGTGGAGATTGTCGAATCCGACCGCGGCGGCGACATCACTTTTCATGGCCCCGGCCAGCTTGTCGCCTACCCGATTGTGCGGTTGGCCGACCATCGGCTGAGCGTCGGCGCGTATGTGAAGGCGCTCGAACACAGCGTGATCGCGACAATGGCAGACTTCGGTCTGAACGGCTCGCTCGACCCGTCCGCCATCGGCGTTTGGGTGCCGTCTGACACGGCCTGTCAGGTGTCTGACAGCGAATGTCTTATGGCGAAAATCTGTGCTCTAGGCGTGAGAATCAAGCGAGGCGTCTCCATGCACGGCATCGCCCTCAATGTTACCACCGACCTTTCCTACTTCGATCTCATCGTCCCCTGCGGCATCGCCGATCGGCACGTGACCTCGCTGAAAACCCTGCTGGGTGACAACTGTCCGACAATGGCAGACATGAAATCCGCCTTGGTTTCTCGACTCCGCGAGCGCCTGGAACCCGTGAATGCCCGATAGAACTTCCATGCCGGCCGACGCGTCTACCGCCCCTGAACCGATTCCCGAAAAGCGCGATCGTTCCGAACTCGCCTACATCCTGCCGATGGGCGTGTTCCTCGCGTTCACTTTCGCGGGCGGGAATTGGAAAGACTTTTACCCGCTGACGTACATCGCCAAAACGCTGATCGTGGCGGCGCTGCTGGTGCTGCTGTGGAAGCACTACACGAAGGTCCGCTGGACGAATCTGGGCCTTGGCTTTGCTGTCGGCGTACTGGGGCTGATTCAGTGGGTCGGCATGGAAAAGCTGCTGATGCCCGTGCCGTGGCTGAGCTGGACGCACCTCGGCGGCGACATCCGGGCCGATGCGTTTCGCCCGTTCGAGCACATTTCCTCGCCGGCAGCCCTATGGGGCTTCATCGCCATCCGCTGGGCCGGGGCTAGCTTGGTCGTGCCCTTCATGGAAGAACTCTTCTGGCGCGACTTCCTCTGGCGAACGGTGGCCAGCCCGAATGACTTCAAATTGCAGCAGGTCGGCGAGTACGACAAAGCTAGCTTCTGGGGCGTGCCGCTGGCCTTCGCGATGGTCCACCCGCAATGGCTCACGGCGATCGTCTGGGCGCTGATGGTCGGCTGGCTGTTGTGGCGGACCAAGTCGATCGGCGCCTGCATCGTGGCCCACGCGACGACCAATTTCCTGCTCGGCGGCTACGTGCTGATTAGCTGGTATGGCTTTGGGAAAGACGAGTGGTTCTTCTGGTGAAGAGCTAGCCGCTAGCTGCCGACCGATCCTTGGCGTGTTAGCAAATCACATCGTACGGTATCGGGAACTGCAGCAGGTCCGGGCGGACCATGTGGAGTTTGCGGACACGCACTTCCAGGGGCCGCAGGTCGACGATCTGGGAGAACGGGGTCGTCAGCGGGGCGCTGGCGGTCGTGTCGCCCTTGGCGGCGCCGTGAATGGGGCCGTGGGTCAGGCAGGCGGACAGCAGCAGGCCAAGAGCGTACGTCACGCCCTCAATGTGACACGTCGGCCGGGCCGGGCCAATACTTTAATGTTTCTACGACAGCGCAACGCCCGATAACGTGGCGAACCGGTGAATTGATGCGCGTCGTGACGGCGGCGCGGCTTGTCCGGGCACGCGGGACGACCCATAATCGCAAGAGCTGGCGGCTAGCGGCTTGCAGCGAGCGGCGCAGAGAATGTGTGAGCCGTCTTAGCCGATAGCTGCCAGCCGTTAGCCGTTAGCCATTCCTCAGGAGTTTCCGCGTGGGTCTGCAAGCCTCTCTCGCCAATCGCCCGGCCGTCACGAACGGCGTCACCATCGCCATCATCGTGCTGGCGGGTGCGTTCATTGCGTTCGACGTCGCCCGCCCGCGCCCCACCGCCGCCGGGCAGGAACTGTATTTCACGACCGACGACGGGCAGACGACTTTCGCCGACGCCGCCGACAAGTTGCCGCCGTACGAAGCCAGCGGCAAGACGGCCGTGCGGGCGTACGTGTACGCCTGCGAGGGCGGCAAGCCATTCGTGGCCTATCTGGAGCGATACACGCCGGAAACCGTGGCGGCGTTGCAGAAGCGCGACGCGCCGGGTGTCGGCCCGGTCGACCGTGAATTTCTGGTGGCCGAGGGCACGGAAGTGAAAAAACCTGGCGACGCGAATTGGGTCAAACGATCGAGCGATACGGGCGCGAAGATTGTGCTCGACCTCAAATGCCCGGATGGCAATGGCAAGCCGACGCTGCGGCTGCCGACGGATTAGAGAGCAGGCGTCGCCCCCCTACTCATCCCCACAGCAACGATTCCGCCCCGTCGATCCAGACCGGCGTGCCGGTGATATGGCTGCTGGCGTCGCTGGCCAGGAACAGCGCGAGCTGCGCCACCTGTTCGCTCTTCCCCGGCGCATTGGCCAGCGGATGTTCGCGGCTGTAGGTCGTTTTGATTTTGATCTTTTCGAGGTTGCGGTATTCGCTGTTGTCGCTGATCTCCGTATCAATCGCGCCGGGGCAGATCACGTTCACACGAATCTGCGACGGGGCCAGTTCCAGCGCCAGCATTTTCGTCATCGCGACTTGGCCGGCCTTGCTGGTCGCGTAGGCGGTGGCGCCGCTGTTTTTGAACACGCGCGTGCCGTTGACGGAGGCGGTGACGACGATCGAGCCGCTGCCGTTTTTCTTCAGGTGCGGGACGGCGTATTTGATCGTCAGGAACGTGCCGGTGAGGTTGTTCGTGATCGTCTTGACGAACTCTTCGTCGGGCAGTTCTTCCACCGGGGCCTGCACGCCGTTGATGCCGGCGTTGGCGAAGACGATGTCGAGCTTGCCGAACTTTTCGACGGTCGTGGCGTAAGCCTTCTTCATCGATTCGGCATCGGTGATATCGGCCACCAGTGGAATAGCCTCGCCGCCGGCGGCATTGATCTCGGCGACGACTTTGTACACCTCGTCGCCGGTGTGGCTCAGCACGCCAACTCTCGCGCCGGCCTTGGCGAAGGTAATCGCGCTGGCCTTGCCGATGCCTGACCCCGCGCCCGTGACGACCGCCACTTTGTTTTTCAGTTCCATTGCGTCTCCTGTGAACCCGACTGTTGGCCGGGCCGGATAAAGCAACGGTAAAAACAGGATGAACACTCGCGTTACGATTCCGGCTGATCCACCACGATGCGGTTCACTTCGGCCGACTTATGGAACGCGTGCTGCATGATCTTTTCGACGTGATCATGGCAGTTTTCGATGAAAACCTTGTAGTGGTCCTGCGTGCCGCCGACGGTGGTGCCGGCCAGGTACAGGCCGTCGATCGTGGTCTGCATGGTGCGCGGGTCGTAGAGCGGCATCTGGGTGGGGCCTTCCAGTTCAAGGCCGGCGAGTTTCAGCAGCGCGTTGTCTTGAACGTAGCCGGTCATGAGCAGCACAAAGTCGGCCTCGACGGCCTTTTGTTCGATATCGCCCTCGGACGAAATGACGGTGAGATGGACGTGCGTCGGTGTAATCTTGATGACGGTGCTGTTCGCGTACGCCGGGATGCGGCCGCTGTGGGTGAGCCCGCGGATTTCGGGCACCAGCCAGTATTTGATTTCGCCCGCCGCTAGTTCTGGGTGGCGATAACTGATCGATACGTGCGCCCCGGCGTGATGGCAGCGCAGGGCTGCTTCCACCGCGCTGTTCTTTCCGCCGATGATCATCACCTTCTGCCGGAAATACTGATGCGGATCGCCGAGGTAGTGCGACACGTGCGGCAGGTCTTCGCCGGGCACATTGATCAGGCGGGGTCGATCCGTGCCGCCGGTGCAGAGGATGACTTTTCGGGCTTTCCAGGTTCGTTCGCCACTGCGCGGCCGGGTGGTGAGTTGAAACAGATCGCCCTCGCACCGCAGGCCAGTGACGGGCTCGTAGGTGTTGATCTGCAGATCGAATGTGTCGACGACCATGCGGAGGTACGTCAGATACTGCTCGCGCGTGGCCTTGCCCTGGTCGGCCGTCAGCAGCGGCACGCCGGCGATGGCGATGCGCTCGTTGGAGGAGAAGAAGCGCGTCTGCGGCGCCCACCACGTCATGGTGTGGCCGATCTGATGGGCGTCGAACTGGACGTAATCAAGGCCCGCCCGCTTGAGCGCGACGGCCAGTTCCAGCCCGATCGGCCCGGCCCCCACCACCGCGGCGTCGTACACGTGATCAATCATCACCGCAGTGTAGGCAGCGGCCCGGAAATTCAATTGCTGTTCTGGAGCGTGTAAGCGACCGCCAGCAGTTGCAGGACGATCAGCAGCGTTAATCCAATGACCCGCGAACGATGGCGCGGCGGCGGTACAATGGCGGGCGTGGCGGCGGCGGCCAGGCCCAGCCACAGCAGCACGAATGGCTCGTAATACCGCTGCCACAGGTACACCTGCGTCATCTGCACCGCTGTCAGCCCGGCCAGCGCGGCGGCGAAGATTAGGCGATCGCGCGGCTTCAATCGGGCCAACGCGACAGCCGCCACCACGCCGCCCAGCGTCGCGCCGGCAATGAAGATCAGCGAGCGATCGAAGAACACCAACTGGTGCAGCTTTTGAATGATCGCCCAGAAGCCGGATCGGCGCAGCGGGAAATTGTAGCTGCTGGCCGGCAGCACCCCGAGCAAGAAACCAATGACGCCGCCGAGCAGCGCGATGCCGCGTGCCCGCCCCGCCGGCCACAGCCATGGCAGCAGCAGCACGCCGAACGCGCCCAGCACGGCCAACATCATCGCCGGCGCGCCTGGGGCGAAGCCACCAACCGGCAAGGCCTGGAACAGATCAGTCTTCACGCCCGGCTGAAATGAGAGCGGGGACAGGCCATGCCAGATCGAAATCAGCCACAGCAGCACGGCCACCGGCGGTAGCGCCGCGGCGAACGTCGCCAGCAGTCTCGGCGGCGAAAGGCGAAGGCGCAAGCGGCCCTCCGGCGTTTCTTCCGTCAGCGCCGCCACGACAAACACGCCGACCATCCAGATGTGCGAGTGGCGGACGAACACCAGCAGCGTCAGCACGATGGCCGACAGCCAGAACAGCCGCGCCCCGCAGGCGTGCAGTGCAAGCAGCAGCCCCGCCGCCACCAGCATCCACGCCGCGTTTTCCGGCAGCAGCCACACTGTGCTCGTCAGCACATACACCGACATGGCCAGCGGCAACGCCAGTGCCGCGGACCTCCGCGAGGTGCCCCACGCCGCCAATCCCACCAAGCCAAAGCCGAACACCGCTCCCACGCACCGCATCAATACCAGGCTGTCGCGAACGTACACCGCAATGGCCGCCATCAGCAGGTGATAGCCGGGCGAGGTGGCCACGGCGTAATCATGCAGATCCACGTGCGGCCATTGCCGCTGAAACTGTCGAACCGTCGGCAGGTGAAAAGCGTCTTGATCGAATTGAACGCGATAATTTCCGGCCCCCACACCGGCCGCCAAGGCGATCAGCGCGACAACCAGCCCGAACGCGGCGACCGCGCCCCCGATTGCCCACCATGTCCTGCCCGATCGATTCATGCGTCCTGTAACGTCAATATACTCGATCTAGCCCGACGCGACGTGGCCGGGGCGGGCGGCGTGCGGTATGCTTTTTGGGTTCTCGTCGCCAAGGAGCCGTTTGCTCGACGTCCTCATTCAGTCCTACTATGAAGAAGCCAATCTCGCTCATACCCTG
>JAQGHK010000322.1 GCA_028288875.1 Phycisphaerales bacterium
TCCAACCGGTCGCCCAGGCAAGCTCCCACACAGCCAAGAACTAGGCCGAGGACGGTCGCCAGGGCCAAGGCCCGTAACTTCTGCGGCGAGCTGGCTTTAGTATCGGCGTGAGCCTGTTCCAGAACCATAACGCTGGCCATGCCACCGATGTCGCCTACGTTCAGTTCACGAACTCGGGTGTCCATGGAGTCTGACAGCGTCTGCAGGCGGGCCAGCTCGGCCGCCCGACGGGCGTATTCGGCGGCGTAGGTGTTCTGTTCGATCGTTCGGCGCTGTTCGGCGGCGTAAAACTCGCGCAGGTCTTTTTCCCGCTGAACGGCGGCGTCGAATGCCGCGGTCAGAATTGAGCGGTGCAAGGCGGCCAACTGGTCCACCCGCTGCTGCATCTGCATGCGAACCGGGTGCGAGGGCGACAATTGGCGTTTGAGGTTCTGGAGCGCCAGCGTGGCGTCGCGAAATTGCTTGAGCACGAGCTGGTCGTCTTCGACTGACACGTGCGCATCGGCGATGGCGGGCGCGTCGGCTTCCGGTTCGGCGTCATGGCCACCCAGACGCTTGGCCTCATCCACGCGGGCTTTGGCGGCCAGCGTGTCCATGTGGGCCGACGTAATGGAAGCAGCGATCGTGTTTACCGACTGCGCGTCGAGCTGACGGCGTTGATCGTCCGAACCGACGACATTGTGTTCGATCGCAAAGTCCTGAAGGGCCTTCGACTTAGCTGCGATTTCGGCCTCGGTCTTCTCTTTGGCGGCTTTCAGGGTGGCGGTGGTTCCGGTGGTGGAAGCGGTCCGCTGGGAAGACTGGAAGTGCGAATACGCTTCGACGACCGCAGCGACGACTTGCGTGGCCTCTTCGCGGTGGGGCGAATCGAAGGAGACGGTGATGAGTTCGTCCTTCTTACCGACGTCGACCGATAGCGTGTTGTGCAGGTACTCGAACGGGCTGGATTGGCCTTCAAAGGTCTTCAGTTCAAGGATGCCGGGCTGGCCGAGGGCCATCGCCAGGACGGGCGTCGATGAAACCACTTCGCGCTGCGTAAACAGGAACGCCGCGCGGTCGGAGCTGTCACGGCCGGCCTTGGCATCCGCGCCGGCGGGCTCGACAAAAAGGCGGGATGTTGCGGTGTATCGCGGGCTGGCAATGACGCAGTAGATCAAGCCCATCAGCAGTGCGGCCACAGTCGTAACCAGGACGACCTGGCGGCGGCGCCACACGATTTCCAGCAGCGAATCCTGCCGGACGGGCGCCGAATGCCCCGATTCCACAGGAAACGGCACATCGGCGGCCTGACGGAGCGCGAGAGGTGTTTGAAATGTTGCGACTTCTCGGTCTCGCACGCTCGGCTCCAATCAGAGTGGTCTCAGATCAACGCTTGATCAGAAATGACGCCGCGAACTTACCACTACGCTCTTCTTCGGCCAGAAGAAGTCCGCCATTAAGGCTAAAACTGTGATTTCGCGTTCCGGATATGTGGTTTATAACGTTTAGCGGGCCCACACTTCACAAATCTTTAGCCCGGTGCCCAGAAAGTGAGAACATGTTACTGCCGGCCTTTCCCGACAGATGTATGTTGTTCGGCCGACCTCAGTGGGGGCACCACTTCTAGCCACCGTCGAAATTCACCGATATTGTGGACGTCCGATAGGGCATTTGCAGCTTAGGTGGGTGGGTGAATCGGCCCGATGTGAGAACCAGATGACACTCGCTACCGCTCCAGTTCGGTTTGATCTAGCGTCTGACGTTCAGCCGGCCATAAGCGAGGTCGCGGCACCGCGCAAGTGCTCGCTGTTCGGCGTCGGCGTCTCCGTGACGGACTACGCGGGCGTGGTGCGCTATCTGATGCAGGCTGCCAAGCGCAAGACCGGCGCGACCGTCAGCTTCGCGCCTGCAAATATCATCGTTGAAGCCGCTTCCGTGGCTGACTTCCGTAATAAATTGAACGACTTTGATCTCGTCTGCCCCGATGGCCAGCCCGTGCGCTGGTGTCTGAACCATTTCCACAAGGCGGGCTTGGCTGATCGTGTGTACGGGCCGGCAACGACGCTCCTGCTGTGCGAAGCGGCCGAGCGGGAAGAGGTTTCGATCTACCTGTACGGGGCCAGTCCCAAGACGCTTGAGCAGCTTCAGGCCGAGTTGAATCGGCGCTTTCCCAAGCTGGTGATTGCCGGCGCGGAATCGCCGCCGTTTCGCCCGCTGACGGCGGAAGAACACACCGAGACGGCCACGCGGATTAATGAATCCGGCGCGGGCCTTGTCTTCCTGGGCATCGGCTCGATCAAGCAGGAAAACTTCGCCTGGCAGCACCGCAGTGATATTCACGCCGTGCAGCTTTGCGTCGGCGCGGCGTTCGATTTCATCGCCGGCAACAAGTCGAAAGCGCCCGCCTGGATGCAGCGCAATGGGTTGGAATGGTTGTTCCGGCTGATGTGCGAACCCCGCCGGCTGTTCCGTCGCTACGCGGTGACGAACTCAATGTTCCTGTACTACGTCGCCCGCGAGCAGCTTCGCCGCGTTCTTGGGCTTAGCCGCTAATCCCCTCATTGCCATTTCAGTAAGGGCGTCGTCGCCGGCAGATTGAACGGCGATCCGTTAGCATGCGCCGATGGCCTCGCGGGATGAGATTCTGCTCGATTATTTCGATCGGCTGGCGTACGCGCCGTACCCGATCCAGGAAGAGGCCTTGTACGCCTGGGCCGCCGCCGAGCAGGGGATCCTGCTGTCGGCCCCGACTGGCACGGGCAAAACTTTAGTCGCCGAGGCGGCCGTGTTTGAAGGGCTGCGGACGGGCACGCAGGTTTATTACTCCACGCCGCTGATTGCGCTGACCGACCAGAAGCTGATCGAACTGCAGGACACCGTCGAACGCTGGGGCTATTCGCGGGACCAGGTCGGCCTTGTCACCGGGCACCGATCGGTCAATCCGGATGCGCCGATCAAAGTCGTCGTCGCCGAAGTGCTGCTCAATCGCCTGCTGCATCCGGATGCTTTTGACTTCAGCCAGGTCGGCGCGGTGGTGATGGACGAATTCCACAATTTCAACGAACCGCAGCGCGGCATCGTGTGGGAACTGGCCTTGTCGCTGCTGCCGAAACACGTTCGCGTGATGCTGCTGTCGGCCACCGTCGGGGCGGCCGCCGAATTCGTGAACTGGATGGCCCGCAGCCTTGATCGCCGCGTGACGCTGGTCGAAGGCACGGAACGCAAAGTGCCGCTGCAGTTTCAGTGGGTCGGCGATGAGTTCCTGCCGGACTTCATTGAGAAGATCGCCCAGGGTGCGGACACGCAACGGCGAACGCCGGCGCTGATCTTCTGTTTCGATCGGGAAATCTGCTGGAGCACGGCCGACGTCCTGCGCGGGAAAGATCTGTTCGCGGAAGGGCAACGCAAGGCGCTGCTGGACCGGTTGGAGGCGTTCGATTTCACCATCGGCTCGGGCAACAAACTGCGGACCTGCCTCGCCCGCGGTATTGGCATCCACCACGCCGGCCTGCTGCCGCGGTATCGGCGCGTAGTCGAAATGCTGTTCCAGGAGAAGCTGCTGCCAGTCTGTGTCTGTACGGAAACCCTGGCAGCCGGAATCAATCTGCCGGCGCGGTCGGTGATTCTGACGACGCTGGTGAAAGGGCCACGTGATAAGAAGCGCCTCATCGAAGTTGGCGCCGCCCAGCAGATGTTCGGCCGAGCGGGGCGGCCACAGTTTGATACCGAGGGGAACGTCTACGCCGTCGCCCATGAAGACGACGTGCGGCTGGTGCGGTGGAAGGAGAAGTACGATTCCATCCCCGAGACCGAGAAAGACCCGAAGCTGATGGCAGCGAAGAAGGCGCTGCTGAAGAAGAAACCAACGCGCCGCGCCGGCTTCACGTATTGGAATGCCGATCAGTTTCTGAAACTCCAAACCGCCCCAGCCTCCAAGCTCGCTAGTCGTGGCCGGCTGACATGGCGGTGGCTGGCGTACCTGCTGGAAGCCAACCCTGCCATCGAACCGATTCGCCAAGTCATCCGCAGCCGCCTGATGGATCAGCCGACGATCGAAGCCGAGTTGAAGCGCCTGACAAAAATGCTGGTCACGCTTTCGCACATGGGCGTCGTGACGCTCGATCCATCGCCTCCGCTCAGCTGGCAGCAGGCCGTGAAGCCCGGCGGTGTACCTGCGGTGGCAGAAGCGGCAGACATCAGTGCTGAGGATGACGAGGAAGAGCCGGCCGTCGTCGCAGCGCCGAAAGTATCTGCGAACGCCGCAATGTTGATCGCCGCGTTGAAGATCGGCGATAGCGCGGGCGTGACGGCTGCCCCAAAGCGGCTCGGCGACGAACGAACGGTCGACAAGACCATGCTGCCCCAGCCGGAGCCTTACGACCCGATCACCGCCACG
>JAQGHK010000323.1 GCA_028288875.1 Phycisphaerales bacterium
GTAAGCGCGTGCTTTCGTCGGCGATGGGCAATCCACAGATGAATTCGTATCTGGCGGGTACCGATTTCGACGTGCAGGCGATGCACCCGTACCCCGGCACCGGCCCGATGGCCGACTTCTATAAGTACGATAACTTTGACGTGCCGACCGCCGCGCTGACCGGCGGTAGCAAGCCGATCTGGAACACCGAAACCGGCTATTACACCGGCACCGATACCGGCAACGTCACTGAAGCGGCCGAAGGCAAATACATCCCGCGTATGCTGACGGAGTTTTTCAACAAGGGCGTGCAGCGCACTTATCTCTACGAATTGGTCGATGAAGCGAGCGATGCCTCAAACCGGGAAAATCGTTACGGCCTGGCCCGACAGGACGGTAGCGCGAAGCCAGCCTTCAACGCAGTCAAAAACCTCATCGCGCTCACCGATGAAACGCCTACCTGGGATGCAACGGCCAAGTCCTTCCACCAGCCCGTGAATGCGGCCGGCTCGCTGGATTACACCATTGCTCACGACCCGAGCGAAACGACCGTTTCGGATATTTCCAACATTCACCACCTGCTGCTGAAAAAGAGCAATGGCGAATATGACCTGTTGCTGTGGCGTGAGGCCAGTAAGAACGACACCTCGGCCGCGACGCGGAAGGTCGCGATCACGATCAATTCGCCACTGACGTCGGCCAGCTATTTCAGCGACCTCACCCAGTCGACATTGACGCCGACAACCACGTGGTCGAACCGCAGCACGTTCTCAATCGACGTGCCCGATTCGGTCGTCGTGCTACGGCTCACTCCCGGAACCAGCGTGGCCCCGCAGTCGCTCGGCGTGACCGACAATTTTGAGGGCCAAGCCGCCGGCCAAGCGCCCAGTGGCTGGACCAGCGCCAGCGGCGATACGTCCTTTGGCATCGCCAGCATCGGCGGCAATGAATTCGCCCAGAGCACCGCGGCCAGCGGCGATCACTATCTTTCCAAGACCATCAACCTCAGCGGCGCTTCCGCATTCACCAGCGATTTTGACTACACCTGGCAGACCGGCGGCACGGCCAGCTACGGCGATTACGCGCAAACCGTCGGCATGGACGTGATGGATGTTTCCGGCAACGGCTATCGCATCAAATTCCACGAAGGCAATTCCGGCGTCTCGACCAACACCGCCAAAACGGTCGAAATCTACAAGCTCAACGCCGGCGCGCCGGACGCGGCTCCAATGGCGACGGGCACCGGCTTCAACCAGGCCGGCTGGGACACGCTCGGCTATGCCGCACCAAACTTCCATCATGTACGCGTCGCCTATGACAGCGGCGTCTTCACCGTCTACGGCGACACCAACTTCAACGGCACGATGGACATCCTGGCCACCGCCAAGGACACCACTTACACCAACTTCACGCGGCTTAAGCTCCGCACGCTCGATTCCACGAACACTGGCCCATCCTTCGACGACGTGCAGACGAACGTGCCGACAGTGTCGATTGCGGCGCTCGACGCATCCGCCGCAGAAAGTCCCGCCGACACCGGCAAGTTCCGCATCACCCGCACCGGCGGCGATCTGACGACGGCCTTGTCCGTCTCCTACGTCGTCCTCGGCTCGGCTACCAACGGGACCGACTACGCGACCATTCCGCTGAGCGCCACCATTCCGGCCAATGCGTCGTACGTCGACGTCGCGATCACCCCGCCGGCCACCGCGGACTCGGCCGTGGAAGGCGACGAAAACGTCGTCCTCAAACTCTCGGAACTGCCCGGATACCACGTCGACGACAACCTGCGCAGCGCGGACGTGACGATCAAGGATTACGCCCCAGATCTCACCATCACGGAGATCAAGATGTCGAACACGACGCCGAAGGACGGCGACATCATCACGTACCAAGTGACGATCAAGAACAATGGCAACGCGCCGTCGCCAACGAACCTCGGCTACCGGGCCGCCCTGCTGTTCGACACGCAGGGTGCGACGTCGTACGTGACATCGCCGATCAACGCGTCGATCCCCGCCGGCCAGACGCTGACGCTGAACGTCACCGGCAGCTACACGTTCGTCGCGCACGCGGGCAAACACATGATCACGGCCTGGGTGGATTACGGCACGAACTTCGGCAGCTCCAACGGCGTCGTCCCCGAAACCAACGACCGCAACAACGCGTTCGTGATGACCTACAACGTGGCCAGTTCGCGATTTACGGACGGATTCACCTCGCTGTCCAACTGGACGACCACCGGCGACGGCTGGACGGTCAAGACGACCGGTACGCAGACGTACGCCGAGAACAGCACCACCGGCACCGGCACCCGGAGCATTAAGCACACGCTGAGCCCGACGGCCGACCATTCGTGGACCGTCGATTTCGGTCATAACTGGCAATGGGGCGGCGCGCAGCACTCGCTGAGCATCTCGGCCGACGTGCTGGACAACACCAACAGCGGCTTCCGCGTCCGCTTCTACCAAGGCGACAGCGGCAACGCCGCCAATGACAGCTCGCTGGTCAAGATCTTCAAAGTCACCAACGGCGTGGAGGCGGGAACGCCGCTGGCGCAGGGCGCCGGCTTCAACCAGTCCGGCTGGCGGACGCTGAACCTCAGTGCGCCAACGTGGCGTCGATCGCGCATCGCCTACGACGTCGGCACCCGCACGATCAAGGTGCTGGTCGACCTGGCCGGCAACGGCGCGTACACGACCGTGGCCAGCGCCGCCGACCTGAACGCCCCCACCACCTTCACCAGCCTCGGGTTTAACGCCGAGGGCCTGCAGAACACCGTCGCGCCGGAGCTCGACGATGTGCAAATGGACCTTTTGTATTGAGTTCGGGGAGAGGAAATCTATGAACGCGTTTCGAATGTCAGCATTTCTTGCCGCCGTCACGTTGACGGCGGGCCTTGTGACCACCTCCCAAGCGGCGGCGATCGCGAATTTCACCGACGGCGCGGGCGCGACGGCGGACGGTTTCACGGGTGCGGCCGGCAACGGCTGGTCGAGCCCGTGGGGGACGGCCAGTAGCGGCGTTCCGGTCCAGACCCGGTCGGTCATCAGTGATTCGCCGCTCACGGCGGGCGGTGGCAATTACCTGTCGATCGACCTCAAGCCAAACGCCACCACGCCGGCGATCAGCAACGGCAACGTCCGCCGCACCTTCGTTAAGGGCGCGGCGGGCATTGATACGAGCCAGACGATCGACATCCAGTTCGATTTCCGGCTCGACAGCCCGACGTCGGCCCGGACGAACAACAGCGATTTCGTCACGTTCCTGGATAACGGCGACATCAACACCGGCGCGAACCAGACTTGGAGCATCACGTCGACCGGCACCACCGGCCACTGGAGCTTCAACAACGGTACGCGGGACGGCGTCGCTCCGGCCGGCATCGATTCGGGCATCACGGTCGTCACGGGCATCGTGTATCACTTCGATGTCGTGCTGCATGACGGACCCACGGCCGCGTTGACGACGTGGGACGGAACGATCAGCTACACCGATGAGACCGGCCCGCACTCGGCGACACAGACGAACCTGGCGTACCGCAGCGCGGCCATCGTGCCGAGCGGGACGTTCCAGCTTTACGCCGGTGCAGCTTTGGGCAAACAGGTGACGTACTCGTTCGATTCCCTCAATGTGACCAACACCCCGGAACCGGCCGTTTTGGGCTTGGTGGGGATGGCCGGATTCCTGCTGCGTCGGCGGGTCCGGTAATCAGTGTCGAATGTGTCGAGGCGAGCGTGCAGGCCGGATATCCTCCCCGACCTGCCGCTCGCTATTCGACTTTTGTTTGGCGGCGACCGCCGTCAGTGATATCGTTAGGCAGTTCACAGCAGTAAACGCCATGGCGGCAAAATTCACTCAGATTTCTGACGTTATCGAAGCCCGGCTCAAGAACGGCGAGTATTCCGTCAACGGAATGCCCGGCGAACGGCAGATTGCCATCGAGATGGGCGTCAGTCATATGACGGCCCGCCGGGCGGTCCAGGAACTGGTCATCAAAGGCCTGATTCCCCGCCGGCCCGTCGGTCGCATCACGCGCGCCGACGCCCGCATGCGGCCCGAATGCGATCTGCACATCGCGCTCGTGGCCCACGCTTTTGCATCCGACACGCAGACCAACTGGCACAATGCGCTGGAGCAGGTCGTCGCGCAGCACAACGGCCAGGTACGCTGCTTCGGCTATTTCAACCCGTACGACCGGGCGCTAACGGATTCGCTCCAGGATGAGTTCGACGGCGTCTTCCTCGTGCCTCCGGTTCCGATGCCGCCGCTATTGCTGGAACGGCTCAAATCAGTCCGCCACAAGGTCGTCACGTTATTCCACGACCTGACCGAGCACGGCATCCCGTGTGTCAACCTCGCGTCGCCGCGTCTGCTGTGGCGGATCGCCAAGCATTTCGCGGATCTTGGCCATACGCACGTCGACTGCCTCAATACGCAGCCGTCGAGCAAGCTGATCGATGACCGCATGCGGATCTGGGCCGAGGCCGCCAAGGAATATGGCTTGGACACGATCGTGCACAATCACGAAGTCGAAGCATTCGTCCGCCCGGATGAACGGGCGCATCTGGTCGCCCCGCTGGTGATCGCCAACCCGAACCGCCGCATCACCGGCCTGTTCTGCACGACCTCCGCCGCCGCCCGCGGTGTGATGCGGGCGGCGCATGAGCACGGCATCCGCGTCGGTCAGGATCTCTCACTGGCCTCGTGCGACAACACGCGC
>JAQGHK010000343.1 GCA_028288875.1 Phycisphaerales bacterium
AGGACGACGCATGCGTCGCCCCTACGAAATCACCCGAACCAGCTTCCACGCCTCTTCCATTCGCCGCGGCGAGACGGGAACGATCGTCTTAACGTCCTGCGCGAAAGTGGAGATGCGGAACTCTTCCAGCAGCCAGCGGTAATCCTGCAGCGCCGGATCAATCACGCCGCGGCGGGCGTGGGTGCGGACGGCATCGTCGTACTGGCGCTGCAGCGGGCGTAACGCGGCCATGCCGGTGAGGTCGCGGCTGAGGCCGGCGTTGGAGAGTTTGGTCATGCGCACTTCGATGGCGCGCAGGTAGCGCGGCAGGTGTTCCAGCTTTTCGCCGGGAAGCGTTGATAGAAATCGCTTCGGCAACAGGCGATTGAGCTGCTGCCGCATGTCGTCGACGGAATCGACCAGCAGCGGCGCGAAGTCCTTGTGCAGCAGGGCCGTCAGCGTGCGATGGCGAGCGAGAATGTCCGTCAGCAGCCGGCCGAGGTGGCGACTGGTTTCGTGCAGGCGGCCCCACGCGTCGCCGGCGCGCTGGGCGAAGGCGGCCTGTGTGCGCACGCCGCCCGACGAAACGATCGCACTCGGCACCGGAACGCCGGGCGCGGCCGCCGAGCCGGCGAAGAACGCGCGGTCGGCCGTCACGCGCGTGAGGTCTTCCATCAGTTCATCGCCGGTGCCGAAAGGGCGATAGCTGAGGCGCAGCGATTCCAATCCTGGCAGGTCGCGCAGCGCGTTTTTGATTTCGCGGGCCGTCTCGATCATGAACAGCCGCCGCAGGCCGCCGGGCATGGCGCGGTCGGCGGTGGCCTGGCTGTCGAGCAGGCGGAGCGAAACCTTATCGGCGGTTTCGACGAGGGCCGGATAGCCGAACAGTTTGATCCCGTGCTGCTCCACTTCCACGCGCGGCGGCAGATCGCCGAAGTCCCAGCGTTTGAGATCGTCTCGCGTGAATTTCGGATCGGCCAGTGACGTGAACGATTCGGCCACCTGCTGGCCGAGCTTGCCGCGCAGGGCGGCCAAGTCTCGACCCTCGGCCAGCACCACGCCGGCCGCATCCAGCACGCGGACGTTCAACCGCAGATGCGGCGGGATATTCTCGGCCTGAAAATCCGCACGGGTGACCGGCTGCCCATGCAGCTTCCACAAAATACCGGCTACTGCATCGTCGAAAGAACCGACGCCGAACGGGCCGAGTTTTTTGATCACCGTGTCGACCGTCTCACTCACCGGCACGAACAGCGTGCGCAGCCGTTTCGGTAGTGAGCGGATCAGCGTGTCGATCTTCTCCCGCACGAAGCCGGGCACCAGCCACTCGGCGCGTTCGTCGCGAATTTGCGAGAGCATCGTCAGTGGGGTGACGACCGTGACGCCGTCATGGTCTTCGCCGGGTTCGAAGTGGTATTCGAGCGGCAGCTTCGCGCCGGCGACGGTCAACGTGTCGGGGAAGTCGGCGTTCAACTTCGCGCGCAAGGCGGCCGTCTTCTGTAGCTGCAACGCCTGCGTTGCCTCTCCGCTGATGCGCGTCGCTTGCGGTGGCAAGGTTCCCGAGGAAGGCGACGCAGGCGTCGCAGCTACGAGTTCGTCAATCACGCCGGTACGGAACAGCACCTCGTCCGTCAGTTCCAACTCGTGCCAATTGCTGCCCTGCCCGCGTTTCGTCCACGCGGTGAACGTCGGCCCGCTGAATACCTGCGGCGGGACGACCTTGTCGAAGAACTCAAACCGCGCGGCCTGCTCACTCAATAGATCGCGGCGGCGCAGCTTCTCCTGCCATCGTTCGATCTCCGCGATGCGCTCGCGGTTGGACAGGACAGCCGGGTGATCGGTGCCCATTTCGTTCAGCACGAGCGCGTGCTGAATGAAAATCTGCCGGCTTTGCACCGAATCGACTGGCCCAAAATGCACGCTGCGTCGTGGCACGAGGATCAGGCCCCACAGCAGCACCTTTTCGAACGCGTGCACGTGGGCGTTCTGCTTCACCCAGTGCGGATCGGTGTATGTGCGTTTGACCAGGTGCTTGGCGGCTCGCTCGATCCATTCGGGCTTGATGGGGGCGACGGTGCGGGCGTACAGCCGGGTGGTTTCGACCAGCTCCGCGCTCATGATCCACGGCGGGCGGCTTTTAAAGAGCGTACTGCCCGGCCAGATGCCGAGCTTGATGCCGCGTGCGCCGACGTAGCCGGCCTGGTCGGCTTTGAAGGCGACATTGCCAAGCAACCCGCCGAGGAGCGCGCGGTGAATGGCGTCGCGGCGGCGAAGGTCAAATTCATCGGCTTCGATCGCAGCCACCGGGCGGATCGCCTGGCTGCGATCGGTATTCCGCGGGCGGCGGGCGTGGCCGACGTTGCCTTCACCGAGCTCGCGCAGCTGCGCGTGCACGTCAGTCCATTCGCGATACCGCAAATAGCTGACGAAGTTCGACCGGCACCATTTGCGGAACTGGCTGTTGCTCACCTCCGCCTGCTTCTGCCGCAGGGCGCGCCAGAGTTTCAGGATCGTGATGAAGTCGGACTGATCGTCTTTAAACTTCGCGTGGGCCTGGTCGGCGGCGTCCTGCTGATCACTCGGCCGTTCTCGGACGTCCTGCGTGGAAAGGGCGGCGGCGATGACCAGCACGTCTTCCACACACAGCTCATCCTGCCCGCCAACAATCATTCGGCCGACACGCGGGTCGACCGGCAGGCGCGCCAGGCGCTGGCCGATGGGCGTCAGGTTCTCTTCGTCGTCGATCGCCCCGATTTCATGCAGCGTCGCCAGGCCGTCGCGGATCTGGCGGCCATCGGGCGGGTCAATGAACGGGAAATCTTCGATCCGCCCAAGCCGCAGCCAGATCATCTGGAGGATGACACTGGCGAGATTGGTCCGCAGGATTTCCGGCTCGGTGTACTGCGGCCGCTCGGAAAAGTCCTTCTCCGAATACAGGCGAACGCAGACGCCCGGCGCGACGCGGCCGCAGCGGCCTTGGCGCTGGTTGGCGCTGGCCTGGCTGATCGCCTCGATCGGCAGCCGCTGCACCTTGGTGCGGT
>JAQGHK010000386.1 GCA_028288875.1 Phycisphaerales bacterium
TCGGCCCGGGCCTCGTGCAAGGCGTCATCGTCCAATTCGGCGGCCAGACGCCGCTGAACCTTGCGCGTGGCCTGCATGACGTCGGCGTGCCGATCATCGGCACCAGCATCGACATGCTCGAAGCCGCCGGCGATCGCGAGAAATTCCGGGATCTCGTCGAACAGGTCGGCCTGAAGCAGCCGGAGAACGGCATCGCGCGATCCGTGGAAGACGCCCGCAAAATCGCCGCCCAGATCGGCTATCCCGTTCTCGTCCGCCCCAGCTTCGTGCTCGGCGGGCGGGCCATGGAAATCGTTTCCGACGAAGCCCAACTCAACCACTACATGGCCATCGCCGTGAAGCAGGAAGGCGACAACCCGATCCTCGTCGACAAGTTCCTCGACCACGCCACCGAATGCGACGTCGACTGCATCGCCGACTTTGATGAGAGCGGCAAAGGCCGCAGTGTCATCTGCGGCGTGATGGAGCACATCGAAGAAGCCGGCATTCACTCCGGCGATTCGGCCTGCTCGTTGCCGCCGTATTCACTTTCCAAAGAGATGATCGCCCGGCTGAAAGAAGACACCCACAAGCTGGCCAAGGCCCTTCGCGTTCGCGGCCTGATGAACGTGCAGTACGCCATCAAGGACGGCGAGATTTACCTGATCGAAGTCAATCCACGTGCCAGCCGGACGATCCCTTTTGTGGGCAAAGCCACCGGCGTGCCGTGGGCACTGCACGCCGCGAAGCTGATGGCCGGGGCGACGCTGGACGAGCTGGGCGTGCAGGAACTGCCGCCCCCGAAGCACGTGAGCGTGAAAGAAGTGGTGTTCCCCTTCGCGAAGTTCCCCGGCGTCGACATCATCCTCGGCCCTGAGATGCGCAGCACCGGCGAAGTGATGGGCATCGACGACACGTTCGACAAAGCTTTCGCTAAGGCCCAGATCGCGGCCGGCAGTCCGCTGCCGACCAAGGGCACGGTCTACATTAGTGTCAACGCGAACGATAAGGCCGACGTCGTGCCGATCGCCAGGCAGTTCGAGGCCAGCGGCTTCAAGCTGATCGCCACCGGCGGCACGCACAAGGTGCTGACCGACGCGGGCATCACCGCCGAGCGGATCAACAAGCTCAGCGAGGGCCGCCCCAACCTCGGCGACGCGATCAAGAACGGCCAAGTGCAGCTCATCGTGAACACGCCCACCAAGAAGGGCCCCGGCACGGACGAAGGCAAGCTCCGCAGCATGGCCGTCCGCCAGGGCGTGACGATCCTGACCACGCTCACCGCCGCGAAAGCCGCCGCCGGCGCCATCGCCGACCTTCAGAAAAACGGCTGGGCGGTGAAACCGCTGCAGGCCTTCTTCCCGGCGAAGGGCTGAGGGTTGTCGAGCGGCCTCGCCCGTCCCCCCGGCGTAGCCGCGAGCTTGCTCGCGGGTCTGCCTGAAGCGCGAGCAAGCTCACGGCTACGCCGGGGAGCTTGCACCTCGCAGACTCAACTTGATCGCCATAAGTCACTTTTTCGCGCCCAGTTTTGTTTGCTCTATTTTACAAACGCGTTTGGAACGCAACACCAAGGCCGGCCAATCGTAAGGCCGAAAATACGCGCGCCCGGCGCGACGACAGATCACCCAGACCGCCATGTGACTTAGGCCATGCGAGCGATTGGCGATGTGCACCCGATCGACCGTCACCGGCCGTCGTCGTCGTGTAAATCAGATAGTCCCTGCGCACGTCACCATTTTACCGTCCCGGCCGGCCGTGTCGGCCAAAAAGCAGGGGAATATTGGAAAACCGGCCGCGGGCTACAGCGGCTGCAGTACGACGTAGACGAGCAACGCGAACACCGCCGCTGCCCAAGCAGTCCGGACGAGTCGCCGCCGCGGTCCTTCCGCGCGGGAAGCACCCCATGCCAAGATCAAAGACAGAACGGCGGCAATCGAGCCAATGCGGTGATGCTTCATGCCATCGAACGGCAGGTCGAGGAAAGTGATCGCCGCGATCATCCAAAGCACGCTCAACGACGACACGGTAAGCGACGCGACCGCGTACCGGCCTTGCACCGTAGCAAACGGCGGCTGCGTGCTGTGAGGCAGCATTGAATTTGCTTCACCCATGCAGTCAGCTCTCTGGTGATCAAAAATTTACACCCTACGCCGACGCAGCAGCACCGGCACGCCAAGGCCGATCATCGCCAGCGTCGCCGGTTCCGGCACGGCGGTGCTGTCGGTCAGGGTCAGCAGGCCGGTTTGTTCGTCGAAGGTGAGGAAATCGAACTGGCTGCTGGTGATGTTGCCGGCGGCGACGTCCATGGTCGGCAGCAGGGTGTTCATGCCCAGGTCGCCGTCGATGGTGAATTCGTGGCCGAGGGCGTCGGTGACGGTGATGTCGAGCACGCCGATCTGGATGTCGTGCAGGCGGATGTAGCCGTCGAGCGTGGGGATATCGAGCTCGCCGACGCGGAAGCCGAGCAGGGTGCCCGCGTCGCCGCCCGCGCCGCCGAGGGCGACTTCGAACTGTCCTTCGGGGGCCAGGCCGGTGGCGAGATCGGTGAGGATCGGGTCGCCGGTGGTGGGGTCGAAGGAAAGTTGAACGCCGAGCGAGAGCGCCATCGCGCTGCTCATGAACGAGATCTGTGCGCCCGTATCAAACAGCCAGGATCCGTTGGCGGTTTTTTGCGTCGCGCCGCTGAGGCGTTTGAGCGTGAGCGGTGGCGGATCGCCAGCGCCGGGCGTGGTGAACGGCTTCGGGCCGACGAACGGGTTATGTGCCAGCGTGGGGGCGATGGCGTTGGCGGGCGAGAGCTGCGTGTAGCCGCTGAAATCGCCGTAGCTCATGCGGACCACGTGCTGGCCGGTGGGAACGCCGGGGTCGAACAGCGGCGAATTGGCGTGGGGGCCGGCGGGCTCGCCTTTGTTGTAGACCCAGGTCTGCAACTGCGGGAACGGCACGGACAGCGAATCGGTCGGGAAATCTTTCAGGCTCGTGACGGCCGAGTCGTACTGCACTTCGAAAGTGTTTTCGTCGATGCCGGTGAGGTGGTTGTACAGCCGCGCGTCGACGACCATCACCTTGTTCTTCAGCGCGGGCATGCCGACGAGATTGAGCGGCGGCGTGAAGCCGAATGGATCGACCGCCTCGGTCGAAAGCTGCATCCGCACGTTGGAGGACGTTTGGTTGAAATAAGCGACGGGATCCGGGGGCAGGCCTGTCTCAAACGACTCGCCGGTGTACCGGCCGAGGCGTACATCCACCGGTTCGGAGACGTTGTAGAGGACGGTGCCGCCGACGGAAATATCGCCGAAGGTCACGGTCTGGCCATTGACCACCTGCGCCTGGATGTTGCGGGCGTCGGTATCTTCGGCGCTGAGGATGATGCCGCTGGTGCCGGTATCGAGATAGGCCTGGAAGGCATCTTCCGCGCCGGGGTTGGCCCCGCCGGCGGGGACGACGGTGCCGTAGATGCTGGGAATCTCAACGGCGGCCGCCTGCGTGCCGTAGATATCAATATCAGCCGCGCGGGCGTAGATCGGGGCAAGTGTTGCGAAAGCAATCGCCGCGATCAGGCCGCGAGCGGGGTGAGACTGAAACGACATAGACATCCTCCAAGAGACACGGCGACGTCGCCGCCGCGTCCGAATCCTCTGCCCAACATTTCCGGATAGCACTCCGCAGGCCGCACCGCCATGGCCGGCTGGGGCGGGGTGCGCCGGTTCAGCAAGATACCACGACTCCCCTCCAGCGGCGCGGAGAATATGGTGGGGTGGCAGGTTGGGCGGTTTGTAGCTTGCGGAACCGCTGCTGCGAGCCGACGCTACCGCGATGCAGCCCACGGGGTTTATCCTACCAAGCCGGATCATCGGGCTTTTCTTCCTGCTGCCGGCGATCGGTTCGGCGGCGTTGGCGATCTGGTTTTACACCTCCGCCAGCCATTTCCTGAGCCACGCGACCAGCGTGCCGGGGATCGTGACCGCCTTGAAGCCGTCGACGAGCAGTGATGGCACGACCTATCTGGCGGAATTCGAATACACCGACACCGCCGGCCAGAAACGTAACGGCGTCAGCTCCTGGTCCAGCAACCCGCCGCGGTACGCCGTCGGCGACGCCGTGGAGGTGCTGTACCTGCCGATCGATCCAAAGACCGCGCAACTTCGCAGCTTTGGAGAGCTATGGCTGGGCACGCTGATCTGTTCGATCCTCGTCGTTCCTCCACTGGTCGCGAGTGCGATCTTTCTGTGGCTGATTCCGTTCACCATTCGCCGGGTATGGCCCGCGAAAGAGGCCCTGCGCCCAGCGTGATGGCGCGCGCGGCCATTCGCCGGCCGTCGCTTTGCGAGACGCCCCCGTCCCGTTACGTTGCCGCGGCCCATGGAGCATGCGCCGACCGCTATTACTTACCGGCCTGAGATCGACGGACTGCGGGCGCTGGCGGTGACAATCGTCGTGCTGTTCCACGCCGGGCTTGGGTTTTCCGGCGGGTTTGTTGGCGTGGACATCTTCTTCGTCATCTCCGGATTTTTGATCACATCGCTACTGCTGAAGGATTTGGACGCGGGCAAGTTCTCGATCGTCACCTTTTACGAACGGCGGGTCCGGCGGATTCTGCCGGCGTCGCTGGTGGTGACGGCGCTGGTGCTGGCGGCGGGGTGGTGGTTGATGCTGCCGTCGGATT
Organism: Phycisphaerales bacterium; assembly: GCA_028288875.1. Lineage (GTDB taxonomy): Bacteria > Planctomycetota > Phycisphaerae > Tepidisphaerales > Tepidisphaeraceae > RYN-431. The sequence continues at coordinate 4,646 of JAQGHK010000386.1, forward strand.
ATGAATGGCTGGGGCTGTCGGCGGTGTGGCACGCGGCGTGCGCGGCCAATGTTTTTTTCATGCAGCGCACGAGCAATTACTTCGCCGGCTCGGCGGCGGAAATGCCACTGCTGCACATGTGGTCGCTGGCGGTGGAGGAACAGTTTTACGTGGTCTTTCCGCTACTGCTGTGGGTGTTTTACCGGCTCTATAGGAGGTCACGCGGGTCCCTGAGCATCGCGATCGCTGCAGCTTGCGTGCTCATCCTTCATTACACGGACGGCGGCGATCCGAATCGATTGTTTTATCTCCTTCCGGCTCGAGCTTGGGAGTTGCTCATCGGCAGTTGGCTGGCGACGCGACCCGTTTGTACCCGGCCCCGTGGAGTCCGTGAGATTGCCGCTTGGGCGGGCTTGGCGTGCATGTTGCTACCGGCATGGCTCTACTCGTCGGTAACGAAATTTCCGGGGTTCGCCGCGGTGCCGCCGTGCGTGGGGGCGGCGCTATATATCTGGAGCGGGCGATCGACGCTGCGCGCGGATGGCGGAACGGATCAAGTGATTGTGGCGCGGCTGCTGTCGATGCGCGGGCCGGTGTTCGTGGGGGCGATTTCGTATTCGTTGTATCTGTATCACTGGCCGATTCTGGCGTTTGATCGATACCGGTCGGTCATGCCGGCTTCGTTGACGCATCGGTTGCTGTTGGTGGCGTTGGCGGTGGTGCTGGCGATTCTGTCGTGGCGATTCGTCGAGACGCCGTTCCGCATAAAGCGACGGGGCTCGCGACGGTGGCGATTGTTTGCCGGCGCCGCGGCCGGGCTGGCGGCCGTTGCGATCGGCGGCTGGCGGATTAACGCGCGCGACGGCGTGCCGTCCCGGTTTTCGCCATCGGCGATCGAGCTGGATCAAGTCCGGCGGACGTCACTGCACCTGGCGCAGTTGGAATGGAAAGATGTGCCGGCGAATCTCACGCCGATGGGCATTTCCGACGACGCGGTGCCGGTCAGCGTCTTGCTGTGGGGCGATAGTCACGCCGGGGCGCTGTTCCCGGCGTTTAATGAGTTCTGCAAATCGCATGGCCTGAGGGGGCAGGCCGCGACACATTCCGGGCGGGCGCCGCTGATCCATTACTCTATAGGCCAAACACAAGAGGCCGTGTTCGCAGATCATGAGTTTGCAGAGAAGGTCGTGCAATACGTCGACGAGGCCAAGATCAAAACGGTGTTCCTCGTTGACTTCTGGGAGCGAGATGCCGCCACTGCGGCGGACCGCGTGGCCGGCCAGTTGGAGGAGACGGTCCACGCACTGCGGTTGGCCGGCGCAACGGTGTATGTCGTGATGCAGGTGCCGAGTTACGACGTGGAAGTGCCGAGAGCGCTGGCGTTCGAGGCGGTCGCAGGCCATCCGATCGATGGCTGGCGCAAGACGATGGCCGATCACCGGCGCGAGCAGAAGTTCATGATCGACCTGGCCGCCAAGCTGGAGTCGGCCGAGTGCCACTTCATCGATCCGGCAAAGTTCTTTCAGCGGAAGGGTGACCCATTCTTGACCGTCGCCGATCGTGGCCGGCCGATCTACAAGGATAAGCACCATCTCACGCCCTGGGGCGCGCGGCGGGTAATTGGGGCGTTCTTGAATGCGGCGGTGCCGACGACGCAGCCGAGCTCGCAGCCGAACGATTAAACCGCGTACGGTTCTTCCGCCGGCGTTACGTCGCGCATACGCGTGATGCGGGGTTTGAAGTCGCCGGTGATGAGGCGGGCGCCTTTGCTGTCGAACCAGTAGTTCCACAGCCAGTTGATCAGCACGATGACCTTGCTGCGGAAGCCGATCAGGAACAGCAGGTGGATGCCGGACCACATGCACCAGGCGATGAAGCCGCTGAACTTCCAGCCTTGGATGTCGGCGACCGCTTTGGCCTTGCCGATGGTGGCCATGGTGCCTTTGTCCCAGTAGGCGAAGGGGATGCGGTTTTCGACTTTCACGTTGCCGGTGACTTCCTGGCGGATGATCTTGGCGACGTGGTCGCCCATCTGCATGGCCGCGGGGGCCAGGCCGGGGACGGGGGCGTTGGTCTTTTTATCGACGATGCTGCATAAGTCGCCGATGACGAAGGCGTTCGGATATCCGGGGATGCTGAGGTCGGCGTTCACATCCACGCGGCCGGCGCGGTCGAGAGGAACGCCGAGGCTTTTGCCGAGCGGATTGGCCTTCACGCCGGCGGCCCAGAAGACGTTGTTCGCGCCGATGCGTTCCGTGCCGACACAGACACCGCCGTCATCGATCTGGGTGACCCGGCCGCTCAGGCGGATTTCGACGCCCATCTTCGCCAGCGCTTCCTTAGCCTTCTCGCTGAGCTTGGGGTGCATGTTTTTCAGCACGCGGTCGTTGGCCTCGACGAGGATGACGCGGGCCGTGCTGGTGTCGATGTTGCGATAGTCTTTCTGGATCTGCTCGACGGCGATTTCGCGAAGCGCACCGGCCAGTTCCACGCCAGTCGGCCCGCCGCCGACGACGACGAACGTCAGCTTCGCCCGCCGCTCGGACTCGTCTTCTTCGTGCTCCGCCTCTTCGTAAGCCAGCAGGATGCGTTTGCGGATTTCGATGGCGTCTTCCACGCGCTTCAGGCCGGGGGCAAACTTCTCCCACTCGTCGCGGCCGAAATAGCTGTGCGTCGCACCGGCGGCCACCACTAGATAGTCGTAGTCGATGCAAAGGTCGCCGGCGTTGATGCAGTTTTTGGCCAGATCGATGCTTGTGACTTCACTGAGCACGCAGTCGACATTTTTCTGGCCACTGAAAATAGAACGGATGGGGAAGGCGATGTCCGCCGGCGAAAGGGCGGCCGTGGCGACCTGGTACAGCAGCGGCTGGAACAGGTGATAGTTGTTGCGGTCAAAGAGGGCGATGTTGACCGGCACGTTCCGCAGGCCGCGGCAGCAATGCAGGCCGGCGAAGCCCGCGCCGATGACAACGACGTTAGTGACACGCTTGGGCATGGCAGATGTTGTAGGCGGGGAAGAGGCTAGTGGCTAGTCGCTGGTGGCTAATGGCTGAAGACAAATCGCGCGAGCGCATTTGGTTTTAGCCACCAGCGATTAGCCGCCAGCCTCTTTTCTGGCACGCCGCTTGCCATGCACTCTCTCAGATCGCATCCGGCCCCTCGGAACGCGGTTAGGTCGGCGACAGTTGCGCGGCGGAGCCGCCGAAGTTGCGCGGAGCGAAGCACGGAAGGCATCGACTATGGCACTGACCAGCGCCCTGTTCACCGGTTTGTCCGGCCTGAACGCCAATCAGACGAAGCTCAATGTCATTGGCAATAACATCGCCAATACCAACACGACGGCATTCAAATCGTCGCGCGCCGAATTCGCGAGTCAGTTCTATCTCACCGACGCGGGCGGCTCGGCCCCGGGTGCGGTTTCGGGTGGTGCCAACCCCAGCCAGCGGGGCTTGGGTACGCAAGTTTCCGCAATCGAAAAAGACATGACCCAAGGGTCGATGGAAACGACCGGCAAGGATACGGATCTTGCCATCGACGGCGCGGGGTTCTTCATCGTTGAGGGTGCCGAAGGCCAGCAATACACCCGGGCGGGCGACTTCACGCGCAACGCCAACAATGATCTGACCACCGCCGCCGGCCAATACGTGATGGGCTTTGGCACAGATGCCAATGACAACGTCATCAGGGGCAAGCTGCAGCATCTGTCGATCCCGACGAATCTCACCTCCGCCGCCAAGGCCACCACGACCGCGACGATGCAGGGCAATTTTGACGCCGCCGGCGATCCGGCCACCGGGGCGTCGGTCATCAACAGTCAGGCGCTGGCTACCGTTGACGCCACGCCGATCACTACGGCCACGGCGCTGACCAACGTGAAAGATGCCGGCGGGACCGCACCCATGTATGCCGTCGGCGACGTGCTGACCCTCAAAGGCACGAAGGGCGGCCGATCGATCGAGCCACCGCTGACGTTCACCATTGATGCGACATCGACGGTTCAGAACCTGACCGATTTCTACGATCAGGGGTTGCAGATCAAGACCGACGAGCCTCAGCTCACCGGCTTCAATAAGCCGGGAGCCGAACTCGACCCCGCCACCGGCGTCCTGACGATTACCGGCAACGCCGGCAAGGACAATTCCGTGGGGATCACGGGAACGGCGCTGACCTCCAGTAATCCCGCGATGACGATGACCTTCTCTGAAGACCCGGTCAAGCAGGCCGTGGGTGAGAGCGTCTATACCAGCATGCAGGTGTACGATTCGCTTGGGAACGCTGTCAGCGTCGACGTGACGGCTACCCTCACCAGTAAAGACACGTCCGGCACGACCTGGAGCTTCATTGCCTCCAGTCCCGACAACACGGCGGCCAAGACATTTGATCCCACGGGCACGGCACCGACCAGCTATTACGGGTCTATTCTGGGCAGCGGCGCGATGACGTTCGACAACACGGGCAAATATCTTACGTCTACGCCGACTTCACTGACCTTGGACCGGGGCGGCACGGGCGCGAATGCCCAGCAGGTCGTCAAACTCGATTTCACTACTATGACGGCGATGTCGACCGCGGCCAGCACGCTCACGCCCGGGAAGCAGGACGGCTACTCCAGCGGGACGATCAGCGACTTCTCCATCGGCAACGACGGCACAATCACCGGCAGCTTCAGCAACGGCCAGCAGCGCACGCTGGGGCAGGTCGCGGTCGCCACGTTCGATAACCCCGGCGGCATGACCGACCTCGGCGGTAATGTCTACAGCACCGGCCCC
>JAQGHK010000395.1 GCA_028288875.1 Phycisphaerales bacterium
GCTGTGGTTGGCTTCGTCGGCAGCGGCCGCCGCGCCGCCGTTGCTCGTGACCTTGAAAAACAACTCGGGTCTGGCGGATAACCAGGTGTACGTTGGCTTCATTGGCGGCAACACGCTTAGCGCCACGAACGTTAACACTGGGCAGGCCGTCCTGGCCAGCACGTATGAGACGCCGCACTGGTACACGCTGGATCAGCTCTCCAAGGGCATCAGCCTGACCGCCTTCAGCGGGCGCATTTACGTCGGCTATGGCACGCCGTGGACGTTCGCCAACCCCGGTTATGAGCCTTCGGCCACCAACCCTGGCGACGCCAACTACACCAAGCGCTACGACAAAATGGAGATGACCTACTTCGGCAACCCCGCCGACGTGGCCGACACGTCCAGCATCGATTACTTCAGCATCCCGATGACCGTGAAGGTCTTCAAAGGCGGCCCCGCCGGCACACTGAAGGGCACGCTCAAATCGTCCTCGACAGCCACGACGCTCGCGGCCCTGCGCACCCTCACGCCGACGCCCGACGCGGCCGTTGTGAAAGACAGCGGCGGCAATTTCGTCCGCGCCATCGGCCCCGGCGTTTACCCGCCGACCGGTGGCCTACCCGCCTCGCCGTATGACAACCTCGGCGGCTATCTCACCTACCTGCACGACAACTACGCCCCCGCACACGGCGGCACCGTTGCGCGGATCAAAGGCTACTTCGGCGGCGTCGGCCCCGCGCCCACCACGCCGCAGACCAAGGGCCAGAACTACGACTTCACGGTGACGACCAACGCCAATCGCGATCTGATCCTCACCGGCACCGGCGATCAGGTCGGCGGCCACACGATCGTTTACAAGTACGCCGATCTCGTCAGCCCGACCGGCATCTACGGGGCCAACGCGCCGTTCACGCTTGATGGCAACGCCAGCGGTCCGGGCAACGATCTCTACGGCTGGATGGCCGGCGACCTGCTGGCAGGGCTGAACATCGGCGCGGTCGGCAGCACGGTCGTCCGCAACGGCGTGGAAGTCGGCTCGATGACCAGCTCGCAATGGTTCGGCCTGACAAACCTGTTCGCCGGCCTGCAGCCGAATGCGAAGTATTACAACGCCTGGGCCGCCGCGATGGGGCCGCTGTCGGACGCGTACAACTTCGCGTATTCCGATCGCTTCGCCCCCGTCACTGCTCCGCTGGACCCGTCGACCGTCGATACAATGGAAATCGATATCGGCGGCGCGAGCGTACCCGAGCCGACGGCCCTCGGTGTCGCCACGCTCACCGTGGCCGCGCTGCTTCGTCGGCAGCGGGCGAAGTAGCGCACCGGCCACACGGCGGCCGCATAGGATCCCGTGATGCGAGCCCGTCGCTTACTGGCATATGCTTGGGCCGGGCCGACAACGGCGGTCGGCTTGATTGCGACTGGCGCAGCGCTCGCCAGCGGCGGCCGCGCTCGCAACGTTGACGGCGTGCTGGAAGTTCACGGCGGCTTCGCCACCTTTGCCCTGCGCCGTCTCACCCTCCTCCAAGGCGGCGCGGCCGCGATGACGTTGGGCCACGTTGTGCTCGGCCAGGATGCCGACAGTCTCGCCCGTACGCGACGTCACGAGCGCGTCCACGTCCGCCAATGCGAACGCTGGGGCCCGCTGTTTTTACCCGCATATCTCGGCACGTCGGCCGTGCTCTGGCTCATGCGGCGGGATGCGTATTACGACAATTTCTTCGAGCGCGAAGCCTACACCTTGGACAAACTCGGCTGAGCAGCAGCGCTTCCCCGCCTGTTCAGATTGACGTGATCTGTAGCCTGCTCTTCGCCCCGCGCCTCAGCAAGAAATCGGAAAATGATGGCCCCAGTTGCCACCGCTGGGTTAAACTGCCACCCAACATTTTCCGGGGGACCCTCATGATTTCGACGAATGCTTTGTTCGGTCGGCGGGCGCGTCTCGAATTCTTGGAACCGCGCCGGCTCATGGCGTTTAGTGATCTGCAGGTGGACACCGCCTTCGGCCTAAGCGGCGCGGCCACGGTGGACGCCTTCGGGAAAGCTGATCTACCGACGGCGGCGGCGGTGCAGGCGGACGGACGAATTCTCGTCGCCTCGCAATCGGTCACCACACTCAACGGCAACGGCGTCACGGCCATCTCCGTGGTGCGGCTGAACACGAACGGCAGTCTCGATGACGGCACGGCGACCGACACCACGCCCAAAGACGTTTTCGGCGCCGCCGGCGTGGCGACGATTCTCTTCAGCCAGTACGGCCAGGCACCGACAGCCATCGCCGTGCAGGCCGACGGAAAAATTCTCGTCGGCGGGACAGTCAATTCGTCGAGTACGGCGTACTGGATCATCACGCGCCTGAACGCCGACGGCTCACGCGACAAAACCTTCGGCCGCAATGGCGTGTTTACGGCATTCAACGATGCCGATTCCTCACTCAAGGCGATGACCCTCCAGCCTGACGGCGCGATCATTGCCGTGGGCAGTCACGGGTCGGCCGCTTCGATCGTTCGCCTGACCGCGCGCGGCAAGCTCGACGCCACCTTCAACAACGGCGCGGGCTCGGCCGACTTTGACCTCGGCAGCACGGGCAATGTCTGGAATGCCGTGGATGTCGACAACGTCGGCAACATCCTGCTGGCCGGCGACGGCATCGGCAACGGCATCGCCAAACGCGTCGTCGTGACGCGCCTCGCACCGAATGGCGCGTTTGACACGCACTTCCATGGCGGCCAGCCGCTGAACATCGGCGGCGTGAATGTGCTTTACAACGTGGAATCGTCGGCGAAGGGCATTTTTTACGACGACACCGGCTCGATCATCCTTTACTTCACCGAAAAGGCGTTCAACAGCGACAGCAACAACATCGAAAATTCGGGTGCGAGGCTCTTCATCGATGCGGCCGGCGCGTCGCCGGTCGGCGGCTATACCGCGGGGCGTGACTACTCCGCCATCGCGCAAGGCCCGGTCGGGAACTATTCCGAGATCGGCCAGAGTGTGATCAGCGATGAGAATAGCCGTTTCGTCCAGACCGAGCCGCTGTTCAACACGCCCTTTGTGCAGTCGGCTGTCACGTCGAACCTGTTCGAACTGTTCACGACGCTGGCCTACCAGCCGGACGGCAACCTGCTGCTGGTCGGCTCGACCGGCACGGGGTCGCATGCCGACATCCGCATCGTGCGAGTCGAATCGTTCCCATCGAAATACTACGGTTCGACCACCGGGCTGGTGTATGTCGACGGCAACAAAAACGGCGTGAAAGATTCGGCCGAGCGGTTCAAAGGAAACGTGCGGGTCTTTGCTGACCTGAATGCGAACGGCGAATGGAACGGCAGCGAACCTACCGCGCTGACCGATCTCAACGGCCGCTACTCGATCCGCGGCATTCCGTCGGGCAACCAGAATATTCGGCTGCTCACGCCGTCCGGCTACGCGCGAACGACCAACGGAAGCGCCGTCGTGAAGATCGCTAGCCCGGCCCTGAGCGCCGGGCCGAACTTCGGCGTCATCGCCACCAGCAGCGTGCCGGTACAGGGTGCCGACTTCGCCACACTTGTTAGTGGGGTGTTGACCATTCAAGGCACCGGCGACGCCGACAGCATCGCCGTCGGGCGCACGAAGTCTATTGTGCAGGTCACCGTGAACGGGCAGACGCAGACGTTCGGCGTAAGCGACGTGCTGAAGCTCGTGATCGTTGGTTTGGGCGGGAATGACAAAATCGGCCTGGCGAGCGTCGTCACCGCGTCGGCCAATATCGACGGCGGCACGGGCAATGATTTCATCATCGGCGGCCTGGGCAACGACACCATCAACGGTGGCGAAGGGAACAATTCCATCCTCGGCGGCGCGGGCGACGATCGCCTGGCGGCCGGAAGCGGGGCCGACACCATCTTCGGCGGCGAAGGCCGCGACCGCATCAGCGGCTTGGGCGGGAACGATTCCCTCAGCGGCGACGGCGGCCGGGACATTCTCTCGGGCGGCGACGGGGCCGACGTGATCCTCGGCGGCGCCAGCAGCGACACGCTCTACGGCAACGCGGGCGACGACATTCTCAACGGCCTGGGCGGCATCGATTATCTCGACGGCGGCGACGGCAAGGACACGGCCAAGAAAGACAACTTGGACACCACGCGTATCGCCATCGAAGTGCTCGTATAATGGCGTCGCGAACGGCGTAGGCCCAATGCCCGGGGCACGCCCGCGGTCGATATTTCCGCCGGAGTGCCACGCACAAAATCAAGACTTGGCAAGTGTAAAAATTGAGGACTTTTCCCCGACATTTTGTATTTGTCCGCCGCCACCCGCGCCGATAGTATTCGCAGAACGATGTACTGCGGTGTGCGTGATCGGGGCTATTTCGTGGCGAGCCGATACGCATGATCAAGGTCGCGGCTCAGGTCTGCCGCAAATCGGGTATATCCCGAGTCCGAACGACCTGGCACTGGGACGGCTGATAGAAGTATCAGGTGTCCTGGGTATGCGACCTCGATTAATTACTTAAAGGGTTCG
>JAQGHK010000408.1 GCA_028288875.1 Phycisphaerales bacterium
TGTTCATACGGGCGAGGGGACCAGACGCGGCCGGAGCAACTGACCGATCGCCGCTGACACGATCTTTCCATTCTCAAACACCGTCTTGCCGCGGACGATCGTCCGCTTATTCAATCCGCGGAAGTTCCGCCCGACATACGGGCTCAGCTTATGCCGATCCAGCAGATCCTCTCGCCGCAGCGTGAACGCTTCGTCCACCGCCACCAGCGCCAGATCCGCATCATGCCCGACCGCAATCGATCCCTTCCCCGGCAGCCCGAACCGCCCGGCAACGTTCGTCGCCGTCAGCTTCGCCACCTGCGGCAGCGGCAGTTTCGGGTCGCGCGAGAGCAGAATCGCCATCGTCGATTGTACCCCGGCGATGCCGCCCCAGATGGTGAAAACGTCGTCGCCGGTTTTCATATGTTCCGGAGCGGGCGAGTGATCGCTGGCCACGAACGCGAACTTCCCGCCGGACAGATCGTCCCACAGTTCTTCGGTGTCCTGCTTGGTCCGCAGCGGCGGGGCACACTTGGCCCGCGCGCCGATCGTCAGGAGATCATCGGTATTCAAGGCGAGATAATGCGGGCACGTCTCGGCCGTCACATCCGCGCCGCTGTGGCCTTTAGCGAGCCGCACCAGTTCGCTCGAACGCGAATTGCTGATGTGCACAATGTGCAGCCGGCAGCCCACCTCGGCGGCCAACGTGATCGCCCGCTGCGTGGCTTCCACTTCAGCCACGATCGGCCGGCTGGCCAAATAATCGCGCCAGGTTTTGCCGCCGCGGTCGCGGATTTCTTTGGTCAGCGCGCCGGTCATCGAATCGCTCTCGGCGTGCACCGCCACGATCAGGCCGTGCTTCTTGGCGATCTGCATGCCGCGATACAGCGTCAGGTCATCGACGGCGACGAACTCATTGATGCCGCTGTTGGACATGAACGCCTTGAAGCCGATCACGCCGCGGTCGGCGAGCTCGTCCAGGTGATCCAGATTGTCCGGCGTCAGGCCGCCCCAGAGGGCGAAGTCGGTCATGCTCTTGGCCTCGGCGGCGATCTTCTTCGCGTCGAACTGCGCGCCAGTGAGCACGGGTGGATCGCTATTGAGCGGCATGTCAAAGAACGTTGTCCCGCCGCCGGCCGCCAAGGCACTGCTGCCGGTGGCGAGGCCTTCCCAGTCTTCCCGGCCGGGTTCGTTGAAGTGCACGTGGGCGTCGATCAGGCCAGGGAAAATGTGCAGGCCGGTGGCGTCGATGGCTTCCTTGGCGGCTTCCAGATCATGGCCAATCGCGGCGATGCGGCCACCTTCGACGGCGATGTCGGCGCGCTCGACTGTGTCGCCAAGGACTACGCTGCCGTTACGGATAAGTAGATCGATCACGGAACTCCTGTAGGGGCGACGCATGCGTCGCCCGCGAACGTGAGGAATGTCGAACCAACAGACGGACGACGCATGCGTCGCCCCTACAAATGCCTTCCATCAACTCCCCCGATACGTGCTGTACGCCCACGGCGAGCACAGCAGCGGCACGTGGTAATGGGCGGCTGTATCGCTGATCGTGAAATCGATCGGCACCGTGTCCAGAAACTTCTTCGCATCGGCCGAGCCGATCGCCGCGAAGTAATCGCCGACGAAAAACGTCAGCCGGTAATTGCCGACGAGCAGGGCGTCGCCGTCCAGCACCGGCTTATCCGCCCGGCCATCGGCGTTCGTCTGCAGGTCAGCCAGTTCGTTCCATTGGCCGCCTTCCCAGCGGTGCAGCTTGATGTGCAGGCCGGGGGCCGGCTTGCCGTTAGCCGTATCGAGCACGTGTGTGGTCAGTCGTCCCATGCGAAATCTTTTCTGCGAAGGGTGGGCACTGCCCACCGCCGTTCAATCCCGCCGTCGGCATGGTGGGCAATGCCCATCCTACGAACGCGTGACCGTTCCTCGGATCAACCCATGTGGTTCATCGGTGGCCACGTAAATGTCGTTCTCAAATTTCAGGCCGAACGGCTCCAGGTTGAACGGGATGCGGTGCAGGTTCGGCAGTTCGAAATCGATCGAGCTCACCTCGCTGCACGCGGCCAGCGCGGCGTTACCCATGTCCATGATCGTCTGCTGGGCGCCTTTGCTGTATGTCGTGGCGAAGGCCTTGAGCGCGGCGTTGGTGATGGCGTCGTAGGCCGCGCTGCCGTCGGGGTTGGCGGTGTTGTAGTGCCACACGGCGTCGACCTGAGAGGCCAGGATGCGATCGGTCGTGTCTTTCAGTGTGCGGTAGCGGTCGCTGTGGAAATCGGCCCAGCCGCTTTCAGTCGTCTTGAGCACGAGCAGGCCGGTGATTCCGCCATCAAGGTCAGGATCGAGATTCCGCTCGAAATGGTGTCGGTCGAGCTTGGACACGCAGATCCGCTTCTGCGGCCCGCCGCCGACGAACGAGTGATCGTGCGGCTTGCCATCGACGGCGATGCGATGCCAGTTCGATTGCGTCAGCTCCACCTTCGCGCCCGATACCTGCGGATAGGTCTTCAGAAAATGCCGGCAGAGCAGCACGGCGAACTGCTCGATCGAATCAAAGCTGTTCTCTTTGCCGACGACATACACCGTGTTCTTGATCGTGTCCGTGGCCACCACCTGCCGGTTATCGCCGGCGGTGTAGGCGGCGGCGAAATCGCCTTCCAATTGAACGGCGGCGTCGATCTCGAAGAGCGTGTGAACCGCGCCGGTGCGCACAACTTTCGTCAGACGGACTTTGCTCTTGCCGTAACTGTTGTAGGTCAACGATGCACTCATGCCAGTCCTTATCTAAACCACGGAGCACACGGAGGACACGGAGAAAGACAATTCATTTTGCCTCCGTGCGCTCTGTGCCCTCCGTGTTTAACTGTCTTCAATCAGATCGATCAATCTCAACCGCGCGATCTTGTAAATTTCCTGCAACGCCGTCGTGATTTCCTGCAGCGGCGTGTTCGACAGGCGAACGGGAAACGCGGCCAAGATGGCTTCCTTCTTGTTCTCGCGGGCACAGATAACGAACGGGAAACCGAACTTCTCGCGATAGGCGGCGTTGTACGTTTCGAACTGGCTGACTTCGTCGGCCGAGAGAGCGGCCAGGCCCGCGGCCGCCTGTTCGACGGTCGATTCCTTCGTCAGCTTTCCTTCCTGCGCTAACCGGCCGACCAGATCAGGGTGCGCCCGAATCAGCGATAGCTGCTCGGCCTCGCTGGCCGCGTTCACCGTGCCGACAAGCTTCATGTGCAAATCGCCCACGCTCTCAAATGGCCCGGCCGTTCGCTCGGCGATCCAGGGCGAGTGCTCAAACACCGGGCCGATGATGCGGACGAATTCGTCACGCGGAAGGGCGTTCACTTGTTCGATCGTCACAGGGGTCGTCATTGGGTCACCACCGCGGCCAAAAGCTCGGCCGCCTGTGCGATGTCTTCGATCCGGCTCAGCTCGGCCGGGTTGTGGCTGATGCCGTCTTTGCTGGCGACGAACACCATCGCCGTCGGCAGCAGCGAGGCGAGGATGGCGGCGTCGTGCAGCGCGCCGCTGTAAGTCGTCGGCACGTCCTTCAGCCCGGCCTTCTCGGCGGCGGCTTTGAGCGCGCTCACCACGCCGGCGTCCATGTTCACCGCCGGCAGCACTTCGGTCTCGATTAGGTCGGCCGTCAGTTTGCGACGGCTGACAATCGCGACGATCGCCTGGCGGATCGCCTTCGCGCCGGCTTCCAGGTGCTCATTGCTCGGGCTGCGGAAATCGATGCTGAAGGTCACTTCATCGTTGATCACGTTGAGCGCGTTCGGCTTCGCTTCAATACGCCCGACCGTCAGCACGGCGGCGGGGGAAAGCATCGCGGGAAAGCGCTCCAGCCCCACAATGCACTCGGCCGCGGCGGCGAGGGCATCGTAGCGGTAGGTCATGGGCGTGCTGCCCGCGTGGTTGGCGACGCCGTGGATCGTGCAGCGGAACTGCCGCCGGCCGTTGATGGCGTCGACGATGGCGACGGGAATGTTCTTCTCCCACATCGCCGGCCCTTGCTCCACGTGCACTTCGATCAGTCCTCGATAATTCTTTGCGTCGATGACATCCGTGCCGATTTGGTCCGCGACCACGCCGTACGGCCGGCCGGCGTCGAGCGGGCTGATGCCGTCGCGATTGCGAAGCTTGTCGAGCTGATTCATCGACAGCGTGCCCGCCCACGCCCGGCTGCCGAGCATGCCGAGGTTGAACGTCGTTCCTTCTTCCTCGGCGAAGATGATCAGCTCCAGCGGAATCGTCAGCTTTGCCTCGGCGGCCGCTCGCAGGATTTCCAAAGGCACGACGATGCCCGTTACGCCGTCAAACTTTCCGCCGTGTGGCACGCTGTCGATGTGGCTGCCGCTCAGCCACGCCGACTTGTCCCAGCCGAAATCGCGCTGGCGAATGTGCACGTTGCCGGCCGAGTCGATGCGACTTTCGCAGCCGGCGTCTTTCGCGTGCTTGATAACGTAATCGCGCGCTTCCGCCCACTGCGGCGTAAACGTCGGCCGGCCGCTGCCGTTGCCGGGCGTCTCGGTCATGCCGGCGATCAGGTCCAGGTCGCCGGCGATTCTGTCTGCGTTAATCTTCATAGGTTTATTGGGCCGCGGATGGACGCAGATGAACGCCGATAAGAGAAGGAGAAAAACTCATTGTTGTTATCTGCGTTGATCCGCGTTCCTCTGCGGCTACTTCATTCCCGTGCGTTTGCGAATGTCGTCCAGCGTCAGGTCTTCGGTATGCGTGGCGATCCAATACACCACGCCGTTGGGGCTTTTCACGGCCCCGGCGCGGTCGCCCCAGAACTGATCGGTGACGGGCATGAACGCATCGACGCCATCAAATGCCGCAGCCCGCGCATAGGCGGCATCGACATCGGGCAGGTAGATGAAAATCATCCCCAGCTGCGGGCCGTGCATGGCGCTGCTGCTGCTGATCATGATCGGCGCGCCGCCGACGAAGACGACGGTGTGCGCGACCGATCCGTCCGGCGCGGTCATGCGATCCGGCTCCGTGCCGCCGAACGCCGTCTTGAGAAAATCGATCTCCTTCGGCGCGTCGGGAACAATCAGATACGGCGTGACCGCCGAAAAACCTTTTGGAATCGCAGATGCCATCTTCCCTCCTGTCGAGTTCTAGTCGACGCTCATCGGCTGGATTTTACGCCAGCGGTTGAGGGCCACAAACGTCCAGATCGCTTCCACGCCGCCGAACGGCCATGCGCCTTGCATGAACCCGTACGCCGACGACATCGCACATGACACCGCGAACGCGAGCACGAACCAATGCGACCGGTCTTCCAATGCGTAAAACACCAGCATCAGCAAGACCGACACCAGGCCGTAAAGCGTGAGCGCGTTCAACGGCTACTTCCCAAATTTCGCACGCCACTCAACGCCCGTTTTTTCCATCTTGCTCTCGGCCCCGGTGCGCCGCATGCGGTGCAGCACCGGCATGCCCAGGGCGAACTCATTCATCCATTCCTTGGCGAACTCGCCGCGCTCGGTTTCGGCGAAGATCTTGCGGATCTCCGGCTCATTAATCACCCGCGGCCCGCGCGTACGCACGGCGTATTCACAGGTGCGGCTGCTGCGCTTGCTGATGTATTCCTCGATGCCGACTTCGTCCATCACGTCGATGACGCTGCGCAGCGAACGAATCGCCTTGGCATACGCGAAGCTCGGCGAATAGCCGTTGTCGACCATCGTATTGAAGCAGGCCCGCATGAGGGCGATCGCGCCGCCGTACAGGATTTGTTCTTCGAAGTTGTCGCCTTCGGTTTCGTGTTGGAAGGTCATTTCCACCACGCCGGCCTTGGTGCTGCCGACGGCTTTGCTGATCGCGAAGGCGATCTCGCGCGCGTCGCCGGTGGCGTCATGATCGACGGCCACGCAGCCGTAGACGCCTTCGCCCTTGAGGTATTTCTCACGGACGAATTTGCCCGGCCCGTTCGGGACGAACAGCACCGTGTTCACGTCCTTCGGCGGATCGATCTGCCCGTACAGCACGGAAAAACCGTGGCAGAAGCACAGCGTCTGCCCGGCCCGCAGGTTGGGGGCGATGTCTTTCTTATAGATCGGCGGCTGAACCGGGTCGGCCAGCTCGATCAGGATGATGTCGGCCTTCTTCACCGCCTCGGCGATGGAGTAGGCCTCAAACTTGTCGGCCTTGGCGTCGGCGATGCTGCCGCCGGTGCCGATGATGATGTTGAAGCCGCTGTCACGCGCGTTGGCCGCCTGAGCCTTGCCCTGAATGCCATAGCCGAGCACGGCAATGGTCTTGCCCTTGAGCACGTCCCAGTTCACATCTTCGTCGCGGTAGATTTTTTCGTCCATGGCATCGTCCAATCTAAGAAAGCGTATTCACCACGGAGACACGGAGGCACGGAGAAGAAAGCAAAACTGAACGTTCGTTCTCTCTTTTCTTCTCCGTGTCTCCGTGCCTCCGTGGTGAAAATCTTCATTTCAATTTACAGAACAATCTCTCGGTTCACGTCTTTGGTGTAAATGTATTTCGCCGGCTGTTCGCCGGTGGCGTAGAAACTTTGCGGGCAGAACGGGCCCATCCAGATGAAGTCGTCTTTTTCGACTTCCATCCATTCGCCGCCGAGCTGGTAGACGCCTTTGCCTTGCAGGATGAGGGCGCCGTGTTCCATGACGTGGGTTTCCACGATCGGCAGGCCAAAGCCCGGCGTGAAGGCGAAGATGTTCACGGCCAGGTCGTACTGCAGCTCATCCGGGATCAGCATCTGCAACTGGATCTTGTACGTCTCGGCCCAGGGGGCGCTCGGCACGCGGCGTTCGTGGTTAATAATCGCTTCAAAGGGCTTGATGCCGGCGGCCGGCTGGAAGCGCTTGCGCATGATCAGGAGCGACAGCTTTTCGTCGGCCGTGAAGGCCGCGGGCGCGCCCGGCGGCAACAGGCCGAAGCTGCCCGCCGTGAGCGGCGTGCCTTCGAACTGGCCGGTGCCGGCGTTGACGTAGAAGAACGTTTCGATTCCCTCGGCCGAGTCGAACTGCCCCGCGCCGCCGGCCGGCACGTCGATCAGATACTCAGCAAAGCCCGCGCCCAGCGCCGGCGTCGCGAGAATGCGAACGTCCGCCCCCGGAAAGCCCGGCAGCCGCGAAAATGGAAAGCCTTCGAGCGGCAGGAGCGCAAACTGCTGCGTCACCCGCGTGCGGCTATGAACTAGTGATTGGTGCGGTCGCATTCTTGTAGGGGCGACGCATGCGTCGTCCGTGTCCTTTCGATCAACTCGCCGTTCGCGGGCGACGCATGCGTCGCCCCTACACGGCCGGCGTTCGTTCGCCTCAAACGTACAAACTGACAATTTCAAATTTCGTCACGTCCACCAGCCCTCGGTCGGTCAGCTTCAGGCTTGGGATCACTTCCAGCGCCATGAAGCTCATCGCCATGAACGGGTCGGCCGCCGTCGCGCCGAGCGCGGCCGCCGCCTTCAATAGGCCATCATATCCCGCCCGAACGGTTTCGATCGGCTGATCGCTCATCAATCCGGCCACCGGCAGCGCCAGTTCTGCCACCACGCGATCGCCATCCACCACGCACAGCCCGCCGCCCAGTTCGGCCACGCGCCGGGCGGCCAGCACCATCGCCGCATCGTCCACGCCGATCACCACCAGGTTGTGATGATCGTGCGCCACCGTGCCCGCGATCGCGCCGCGCTTCAGGCCAAAGCCGCTGATAAAGCCCAAGCCGACATTGCCCTTGCCGCCAATCCCGATCGCGCCCGCACCGGCTCCGCCATTACCCGTTCGCCCGTGCCGTTCCAGCACCCCCATCTTCAAAATGTCGGCCGCCACATCGCTCTGCAGCGCACCATCGCGCACCGGCATCGTCGCCACGCGCGGCTCGGTCACGAGCTGGCCTTCGATCGATCCAATCACGCGAACCTTCACCGACTCCGCGGCGATGCGGAACGTGCGATCATCGAGCGTGATCGCCACGCGTCCGCGCACCGCCTCCGGCACCGCATTTAAAGGAGGGGCGGCGGCGGTCACCGCGCCCCGGGCCATGGAGCCCAATTCCGCGACGAGCTTCCCGGCGGCGTAGACGGCCTTGGCCATCGGTGCGCGGAGGTCGTCAAAAATCATCAGATCGGCCCGGCGACCGGGCGCGATGGCGCCGCGGTCACTCAGTCCGAACCACTCGGCCGTGTTCAAGGTCGCCAGGCGAAACGCCTCCACCGGCTCAATGCCGAAGGCAATCGCCTCCCGCACCATGTGATCGATCCCGCCGGTGCTCAGCAGGTCGGCCGGCACGCGGTCGTCGGTGCAGAAGCAGATGCGCCGATTCGTGTGCGGCGTGATCAGCGGCAAGAGGGCGTGTAAGTTCCGCGCGTTCGTCGCTTCACGAATCAGCAGATACAGCCCACGCGACAACTTCTCTTTCGCCTCGGCCAGCGTGATCGATTCATGATCCGATCCCACACCCGCGGCCACGTACGCATTCAGCGCCTTGCCCGTGACGCCAGGGCAATGCCCATCAATCGGGCAGTCGCGGTAGGCGTCGATTTTCGCCAGCACTTCCGCATCGCCGAAGATGACGCCGGGAAAGTTCATCACCTCGGCCAGCCCGTGCACGCGATCGACCATCGCGCCCAGATCGGCCGCGCTCAGCCCCGCGCCCGCCGTGCCCAGCGGCGTGGCCGGCACGCAGCTCGGGGCCATCACCTTCACGCTCAGCGGCAAATCCCGGCTGGCGTCGATCATGTACTGCACGCCCGCCACGCCGGCCACGTTCGCGATCTCATGCGGATCGGTCACGACGGTGGTCACCCCGCGCGGCACCACGGCCGTCGCAAACTGCGGCGGCGTGCAGAGCGAACTCTCAATGTGCACGTGAGCGTCGATCAACCCGGGGGCGACATACGCGCCGCCAAGGTCAACCACTTCCTTACCTTGGTAGCCGTCGCCGATGCCGGCAATGAGGCCATCCACGATAGCGATATCGCCGCTTTCGATCTCGCCGGTAAAGACGTTGAGGGTGCGCGCGTGACGCAACACCAGGTCGGCGGGCGTATCGCCGCGCGCGACGGAAAGAAGACGGGATCGTTCAATCATTTCAAGCTGCGGCACGCTCACCGGGCGGGTTGGTTATGCCGGGCGGACGCGCAACGGGCGAATATACACGACCGCGGCGTTCTGTCCAGAAAAATGAACGATGGAACCGCAAGAAACGCCGGGCAGGGCAGTTTCAGCAGCGGGCTACCGTTTCGGCGGCCGCCCGCCGACCAGGTGCAGTGCTTCCTCATACTCGCCGCCGAAATCGATTCGGGTGATATCGCGGAGAAAGTGCAAGGTGGTGTCGGCGTCCCACTTCGCGCTCGGATCGATCTCCTGAAGTTCAAGCCAGCCGCCTGTCACCTGAAGGACGCGGCCGATCTGGCAGGTGCCGGGATCCACCTTTTCCAGATGGATCGTCACCAGCGGAAACGCCTTGCTTGCCGAAAGCAGCAGCTCGGCGATTCCAGCGGTGCTCACCCGCGGCTTCTTCCGCCGACGCTCGCCTCGCGCTTTCATCGCCGCTGCCGCGAACGCCTCGAAGGGGTGGGGCAGTTGTAGGTTGCGAACGTCCGACAGGCGGAAACATTGGTAGCCATTGAGGCGGATGTGGTCGCTGAGCACTGCCAGCACAAACCAGCGCGGGCCGATGTCCATCACGTAGCCGTTGACGGTGCCGGCTTCGAATGGCCGTGTGAACCGGACCAGCTTCTTATCGCGGAGAGCGGCGGTGAGCTTGGCGAGGCGTGCGTCGGGCATTAGGGCATTCCCCTCTAAAATCGGTCGCAGTGGCTGAATGCCGCGTTATACTCCGGTGTTGCCCCCGGTTCCCCCTCCATTTTATACGCGGGAGAGGGTTAGGGTGAGGGCGAACGGCCGTAACCTTCAATCACCGATTCTGCAGATTGTTCTCATACCGCGTGGACCCGTGACGCAAGCAAACGAAGACCTCCGATGCAGTAACGTGCTGGACTATGCGGGCTCCAGCCGGCTCTGTTCTGCAAGCAGGTGGGCTATTACCTCATGCTTGTGCATGGGTGCCCTCGCATTTGTAACGTTCTCAACCGGCATGCTGGCGGTGTTTGGCGTCATCAATCCGCCGGCGGCTTGGCTGCGATGGACGGCGCAGGTCATTGGCATCGTGATGGCGATCGTGACAGGGATTATCGCCATGGTTCGGATGCGTTCGGGACAAAGTGCAACTCATCGCTACTGTGCATGGGCGGGCATAGGATGGGCATTCTCATGGGCGCTTTTGCTTTTAGTGGCTGAACTAGATCCTTCGTAATTTGCTGACGGCCGTACCGCACATGCTCGACCTTTTCGACTCCATCTCCCGCCGCTGCCTCGCCGGCGAACGCGTTGCCCTCTGCACCGTCATCGACGCGCGCGGCAGCACGCCGCAGCAGCGGGGCGCCCGAATGCTGATCACCGCGGCCGGCCAAGTGATGGGCACGCTAGGCGGCGGCTGTGTGGAGGCGGAGGTGCGGCAACGGGCGATGCAGCAATTACTCGCCGTGCACGGTGATAACGCAAGCGAGGCTGATCCATCGCAAGCAAGTGGCAGTGTCGCTTGCGCCGTCGCCACGCGTGACGATACCCCGCCCACCTCGCCGCCCGCCCCCATGTCCTTCCGCCTCGACCACGACCACGGCTGGGACGACGGCATGTGGTGCGGCGGCATTCTCGACGTGCATATCGAACTCCTCGCTGGCGAAACCGACGCCGCCCGCTTCGCCGCCATCGCGCAGGCCCTTCGCGACAACAAGCCGGCCACCATCACCATCCCCGCGATCGGCTTCAGCGAAACGCTGGAACCCGCGCCGCCGCTGATCATCGCCGGGGCCGGCCATGTGGCGGGGGCGCTCGCGCCGCTGGCGGCCCGACTGGGCTTCGCGGTTACCGTTGTGGACGATCGCCCGGACGTCCTGCTACCCAAGCGTTTCCCCGGCTGCACGCTGATCGCCGGCACGATCGACCTGGAACTGGCGAAGCTAGCCGCCGACGAAAAAGCATTCGCCCACGCCTTCATCGTCCTCATCACCCGCGGCCACCACCGCGACGCCGCAGCCTTGGCGGCCATCATCAACCGCAATGCGAAATACATCGGCATGATCGGCTCCAAACGCAAAGTGAGAACCATCCTCGGCCAACTCGCGATTGAAGGCGTCGACCGCGACCGACTGGCCGCCGTGAATGCACCGATTGGCCTGGAAATCAGTGCGATCACCGTCGAAGAAATCGCCGTCAGCATCCTCGCCGAACTGATCGCCGTGCGGCGCGGTGAAGCGAACCCCGGCCAGACCATGAAGATCAGCCGCGAAGAGCTGGACCGCTGGATCGACCGCGAGAACCTGGGCGAACCGTGATGGCCTGCTCCTCAGTGGCTGCTGGCCGCTGATTCTCCCCGATCGCCGACTACCCCCGATCGCGACTACGCCAGTGGGCGTGACCACGTATCCCATCCTGACTGCTCATCCCGCGAATGACCACCGATCGGCGAACGTCTGCCGGCAAGCGGCGAGCGTCGGACGGTTGCCCGTAAGTGGCCACTCCATCCAGCGGCCTCCGGTCCCCTCGCCCGGTATGGCCGGGAGAGGGTTAGGGTGAGGGCTGACGACGAGCAAATTGGACTGAAAAACCAACGTCCGACGCTCTTGGCGGCCTTCGCACTTCATTCCGCCTGACGCACGCACCATGCCAGTCGAAGCCCTCACCCTACCCTCTCCCGGCCATACCGGGAGAGGGAGTTCTGCAGCCTGTTCGCGGCGAGCTGCCAGCCAGTGGTGAGCTGCCGGCCAGTGGCGAGCGGTGAGCCAGCGGCGATCGGTGAGCCAGCGGCGATCGGCCGCACGGGATGACCGCCTATTTCTTCATCTCCGCCGTCACCAGCGAATATGCCGCCGCCGGCACGCCCGCCGCGTCAAAAAGAATCGGCCAATTCCATTTGCCGCTGGTCTTCGCAAACCCGCGGTAGAAGCACGCACTCGCCGCGCCAGCGGATTTCAGCATCGCCAAATACGGCGGAAACTGCTTCGCCCAATCGGCTTGCGAAAGGCCACGCGTGTAGACGTTGCACTCGGTCACATGCACCGGCTTCTTCCACGTCTGCCGGAGCGCCGTCACGACATCGCCGATCGCCGCCAATGCTTCCGGCCGGACATACGCGTGCAACGCCACCGCCGCGCACCAGTCGCCCGCGCCGGCGGCCAGCAGGGCGGCATACTGCGGGACGTAGCGTTCGGAGTGTTCCGTCTCGGTGACACAGGCGCACATCGTTTTCACGCTGATGGCGTCAAGCGCGACACTTAGCGGCTTCAGCCACCGCCGCACGTACGCCGCGGGCCATGCGGCATCCACGCCGAGGTCGTCCGGCCGATACTGGGCGAGGTTCAACTCATTCCCCGCCTCCACGAAGGCGACTTTCTTCAACACCGCCGCGTTTTGACTGGCGAAGGCCGTAAAATCAGGGACACCCAGGGAATACGGCGAAGTATCCTTCGGCTGGACGCACAGAATCACGCTAACCCCCGCGGCGGCGGCCAGATCGATCAGGCGAGCCGTCGCCGCCGAGATCGGCCCGAAGCTGCTGTGCCACAACCGTAGCCAATTACCGCCGTCCGCCTTCATCCGCGGCAACGCAACCTTCAGGCCGGCCAGGGGATCGGTCTCATTGGCGGCGAAGCCCCATTGCGTGACCGCCGGGGCACTGCCGTCGCCATCATCGCCGGCTTCCCCGCCCGGCTCGGCCGTCGTGCCAATGCGGTTACGCAACGCCACATTTTCTGCGGTCAGCGCAGCGACCTGCGTGGTGAGGGATTGTACCTGCAGCCCCTGGGCGGCCGCAGCTTGTTCGAATGAAGCAACGGACGACACGATGGACTGGAATTGAACCTGAAGTTGATCGGCGAGCGACATGACAAACCTCCGTTGCGGAGTGAGACCATTTTACGCCGGCAAGATCGCCGGGGGTCGGACGCGGGCAGACGCCTGCAGAGAACCGACTGCGCAAACATTAACCTAACACTTGGCAACCGTCAAGACAAAAATGGCCGAAAATCGGCCGTTTTCGCGCTGCGCGGATGCAATGACAGTCGCGCAGCGCTACGGCCTTGCGGCGGCGGTGAAATGATAGGTGCCGGAATCGACTGCAAATGTAGACGGGCTAATCAATCGCACTTCGGCGATGTCGGCGATGGTCTTATCGCCTTCGCGAATTGAAGTCGGATCGCGGGTCGGGAGATGAACCGTCGCTGTCGTGTTTGGCGGGATGACGCAGTCGAGCGTGACCACGCCGCCGGTGATGGACCAGGCCACGCGAATCTCGCCGCGCGCGCTGGCATAGGTCGCACTGGCGTGGGTGACATCGCCGACAGGATTCGGCTGAATGACAATTCTATCGAATGCAATTGAGCTCGCGGCTTGGCTCAGGCCGGCCAGATTGGCGTAGAACCATTCTTGAATATGACCGAGCATGAAATGATTGAGGCTGCTTTGCGGCTGGGCATTCCAAGCCTCGGTCAGGCTGGTTTCCCCCTTGGCGAGCATCATGCCGTAGCCCGGCCGATCGCTGCGGCTGTTCATCGCAAACACCACGTCGCTCCGGCCGGCCGCTGCTAACGCGCGCAGGAGATAGCGATAGCCGACGTCGCCGCTGGTGAGGTTGGTGTCATGGTCTTTTACGTCGGCCACCAGATTCTCGAGAATCGCCGCGCGGTCGTGCTCAGGTGCTAGGCCCATGACCAGCGGCATCGCCAAACTGGTCTGGCTCTTCGTGGCGTATTGATGCGTACCGGCGTCGTAAAATGTCGCATTGAACGCCGAGCGAATCTCGTTCGCGACTGCTTTGTATTTGGCCGAATCGTCCGCAAAACCAAGGCGATTGGCCGCCATCGACAGAACTTCGGCATCGTGGAAATACGTCGCTGTCGCCGTGAGGGCGATGGGCGTCAGCTGTGCAAAACCCGGCGGATTCGGCCCAAGATCGTACCAGTCGCCGAGGCCGTGACTAACAATGTGGTCTGTTGCCCGGCTGGTGAGATAATTAAGATATCGCTGCATCGTCGGGTATTGCCGGCGCAGCAGTTCTTCGTCGCCGTACCACTGAAAGACCTGCCACGGCACCAGGATCGACGCGCTGCCCCATTCCGGCGAATCGTTGAACACCTCGTACGGCGGCTGAAACTTCGTGTATTGCGGGCAAATCGTCGGTACGTCGCCGCTGGGCAACTGTGCATCCGTGTGATCGTTGGCGGCTTTTCGATACAGGCTGGCCAGGTCGTAGGCGTACATCAGGCTCGGGCCCATGAGGTGCTGCTCTTCAGTCCAGCCGAGCTTTTCGCGGTGCGGACAGTCGGTCAGCACGCTGACCATGTTGCTGCGAATGGCCGAGTCAATCAGGCCGGCCGTGCGATTGAAGAGGTCGTTGGAGCATTCGAAATGTCCCACGCGCGGGCTGCTGCTGGTGATGAACTGGCTTCGGATCGCCACGATCGTGGGCTTGGCTGATTCGTCACCTTCCGGCCCGAACGTTTCGACCTGCAGATATCGGCCGCCGGTGTAGCTGAAGCGGGGCGACCAGGCTTCTTCGCCATCGCCTTTGAGCGTGTAGGTGTAGAACACCGGATTGCCGGTGTGACGCTGATTGACGGTGCCGTCTTCCTTCAATGACTCAGCGGGCGACACCTTGATCCGGCTGCCGGCGGGGCCGCGAACCACCACGCGCGGCATCATTGAACAGTTCTGCCCCGCGTCGTACACCACCACGCCCGGCGACGGCTCGGCCATTACTTTTGCCGCAAAAACGCGGGCGATTCGCACCGGCGGGGCGGCCACGCTGCTGCCGCGAAGCGTGCCGCCGGGCCCGTCGTGCGGCGTCGCCGGCGACCAGCCGTTGGCGGCAAATGCTCCGGCATCGGCCCAGCCGGGCTGTTCGCGGCGGGCATCGTAATCTTCGCCGCCGTAAATGTTGGAATAGGTGATCGGGCCGGGAGACGTCTGCCACTGTTCGTCGGTGATGATGACGTCGCGGCTACCGTCGGCGTAGTCGAGATGGAGCTGCGCGATCAGCAGTGGCGGGCCGAAGCTGCCTTTGAATTTCGTGTATCGCTTCGTGCCGGCCGGCGCGTTGCCGACGTGGTACATGCCGTGGCCCGTGATGACGCCGAGGGCGTTGTCGCCTTGTTTCAGCAGAGCGGTCAGGTCGTGAACGACGTACTGGCAGGTCTTCTTGTAATTCGTCCAGCCGGGTTGGAGCATGTCATCACTGACGCGCTGGCCGTTGCAGTGGAGCTCAAATTGACCGAGGCTGCAGATATAAAGCTGTGCGCGAATGACTGGTTTATCAGTGCGAAACGCGCGTCGAAAGAGTGGCGGCGCATCTTCCACGGCAGCGCCCGTAATCCACTTTGCCTTCCAATCGTTCGCGGCCAGCGTCGCCGTGGCGAATGTCGCTGGGTCACTCCAAGGTGTTGCGGTGTTGTCCTTATCCCACGCCTGCACTTTCCAAATACAGGTGGCGAAACTGCCAAGCGGTTTACCGGCGTACGCGATCTGCAGCGTGCGGTTCGATTCCACGCGGCCGCTGTCCCACAAATCGCCATGCTCACTGGCCAGCAGGGCGGCCGTGCTGGCGACAAGGATGCGATAGGCGGTCTGTTTCTGTCCGCGCGCATCGTCCTTCAGCACCCAACTCAATGTCGGCGTGGCGGTGTCGAGATCGATGGGGCTGGTTCGGTGTTCGCACCGCAGGTCGGTCACACGCATGGGGGCTCCTCGCCGCAAAACCCTAATGGATTGCCGTGATTTGGTCGACGGCGGTCCCTCAACACGCGCCGGCCGTCCGGGTACAACGGCCACTATGCTTACCCGCGCCGCGCTCGTTGGTTTAACACTGCTTACCGCCGCGACAATGTCGCACGCCGCCGAGCCCATGCCGGCCGACCCGGCCCT
>JAQGHK010000431.1 GCA_028288875.1 Phycisphaerales bacterium
GCGGCCGACCCTCAACTGGCCGCCCAATTGCGCGCCCAAGCCGACCAACTGGCCCGCGACAACGGGCTGGATTAGCACCGGTCGTTTTCATTCGCCGGCGATGGATCTTGCTTGCAGGGTCGATGGAATTAGCGCCCGGCATCGGCCGGCGTTGAGGACGGCTCGCCGCAGCAACGCGACGGCCGCGGCGACGTAGGTCGTCGCCGCGGCGGATGTCGGTGAGATCGAACAGCCGCGATCAGGCCCGGCGGCGACGCAGGGCGATCAGGCCAACGCTGGCCACGGCGGCCAGCGATGTCGGCTCGGGGGTCTGGACGCTGAAAAACGCCAGTGCGAGCGTATTGACCGCCGGCCCGGTCACTCCCGGAATAGTGATCGTCAGAGTGGTGCCGCTAATGCCCGCCGTTGGCGTACCCGCGAACGTTTCAGCGATGAGGGTGACCCCAAGGCCGGAAAACGCGGGGTCGGTCAGCTTGACGGTGTAAGGAAGCACCGTGGCACTGGTCAGGTACTGATCCGTCAACAGAACCTGCGAATCCGTGACATTCGTGTTGATCAGATTTGTAGTGTCATTGTACCCGAATTCGATTGCCGGCTCAGCGACGACGACGGTCGGACCGACCGGGCTATTGAGATAGCCGCTGGCCGGTACAAGGCCATTGGCCTTGTCGTAGAAATTCGGCCCGACGCCGTTGAACTGCAACGAGCCGGTCATTGTGGTGCCAATTAAAACAGCTTGGCTCACGGACGTGAACAAAGCGGAAGCCGTAACTCCCGCAAACGCGAGGTGGCGCACATTCATACTGTCCCCGTTTCGGTCGGATGTGAACTCAGAACCGTCATCCCGTTGACGTCTGGATGTGCACGGTACACGCGGCGATTCGTTATTCGCTCATATAAATACCCGCAATCGACATCAGGATTTTCCCGATTCGATCCTCCCCGCAACGCAACTATCGACGATAGGGAGACTTGCAGCAAAATTGATCCGCGTGGTGCCGCCCGCATATTTCTCACATTTGACCTATCTAAACAATTCGGTCGCTCGTTTTGATACCCACCCCTAGGGGAACAAGCTTCTCAACCTGCTTCGCCTTGGCGGTGTCGGGGTCGACGTAATCACTATGGCAGGAGGCCTTATCCTTGTCGGCACCAACGGCCTTTTTCGTCTTGCTGGCGAGCTTGTGGATCTCGTCGGGGCTCAGCACGCCGCGCTTGGCGAGGATGTCTTGCTGCTCGGGCGTGAGCGCTGCGCTTTTGACGGCCTTGCCGCGCTGCATTTCTTCGTCTTTGCCGCTCAGGAATTCGTTGATTTCCTTGCTGATGCGGACGCTGCACCAGTCGTGGCCGCACATGGCGCAGAAGTCGGTGTCGACGTCTAAATCTTCGTCATGGAACGCGCGGGCGGTGTCGGGATCGAAGCTGAGTTCGAAGTGCTTTTCCCAATTGAGCGCGGCGCGGGCCTTGGTGAGTTCGTCATCACGATCGCGCGTGCCGGGGATGCCCAAGGCCACATCTGCGGCGTGGGCGGCGATCTTGTACGCGATGCACCCCTGCTTCACGTCGTCCTTCTTCGGCAGGCCCAAGTGTTCTTTCGGCGTGACGTAGCAGAGCATTGCGGCCCCGTGATACGCGGCAGCCGTCGCGCCGATGCAGCTGGTGATGTGGTCGTAGCCGGGGAAAATATCGGTCACAAGTGGGCCGAGGACGTAGAACGGCGCGCCGTGGCAGAGCGTGCGCTGCAGTTTCATGTTGTATTCGATCTGATCGAAGCTCACGTGCCCAGGCCCTTCGACCATGACCTGCACGCCACGACGCCAGGCGCGCTCGGTGAGTTCGGCGATGGTCGATAGTTCAGCGAGCTGGGCCGCGTCCGTGGCATCGGCCAAACCGCCGGGGCGAAGGCCGTCGCCGATGCTGAAGGTGACATCGTACTGGCGAAGGATGTCGCAGATATCTTCCCAGCGGTCGTACATCGGATTCTGCTTGTTGTGGTGCAGCATCCACTTGGCCAGCAGGCTGCCGCCGCGGCTGACGATGCCGATGAGGCGCTTGCGGACGAACGGCAGGTGCTCCTTCAACACGCCGGCGTGGATCGTGAAGTAATCGACACCCTGCTCGGCCTGGTTGATCAGCTCATCCCGGATCATCTGCCAGTTCAAATCTTCGATCTTGCGGCCGATGATCATGCTGTAAATCGGCACGGTGCCGATCGGCGCGGTGCTGTGATTGCAGAAGGCGGCGCGCGTGGCATTCAGGTCGCCGCCGGTGGAAAGATCCATCAGCGTGTCGGCCTCAAACTTCAGCGCCCAGTCGACCTTTTCGATTTCTTCATTGATGTCGCTCGACACCGGCGACGCGCCAAGATTCGCGTTCACCTTCGTCTTGCTCGCCCGGCCGATGCACATCGGGTCGAGCTTGCCCTTCAGGTGATTGATGTTGGCCGGGATCACCATGCGGCCGGCGGCGATTTCATCGCGCACCTGTTTGTCCGTCAGATGCGGCTCGCGCTCCGCCACGCGTTTCATCTGCGGCGTCACCACGCCCAGGCGGGCAAATTCCAACTGCGTCACGGGCTCGAAATTGACGGGATAACCGACTTCCCACATCTCGCCGTTGGCCGTCTCAAAGGTGACGGACGGATGGCTGCCGATAATGCAGGCGGCCGGGTTGTACGTGTCCCACGGCGTGCCGTCGGCGACGAGCTTCACGCGCCAGCCCTCGGGCAGGAAGTCCCAGGCCGTCTTGTCGCTGGGGGCGGGCATGCCGGGCGTGTCGGGGCTGCTGAAGGTGGTGGCGCCGGTGGCATCGGGGGCGATTCGGGCTGGGAGGGCGAACGATCCGGGCGTCGTCGTGTGGCGATTGAGCGTAGCCGGCGTGCCGCCGATGGCGGGCAGCGGGAACGAAGCAGCAGCGGGCGAAACGACAGGCGATGAGGGCGACGACATAGCAAACTCCTGGACCAATAGACGACTGACCGACAAATCGACTGATCAGGGAAATCGGCGGAGGACATGAGGCCGCGCGCAACGCCGGCCGGTCGCTTCCCTCCGCAGGTCGGAAGGCCGAAAAATCGGCCCGCCTCGCTGATCAGGTTCATCGGGACTCTCTCAGCCGACCCCTAAACAGGCCGGCACCCCGAGCGAACAGAGCAATCATAAGCCCAACCTCGCCCCGCCTCAACGGCAAAGCCGGCCGGCCGACCGCCTAACATCCAGACGGCCCGGCACCAGGCCGCCGATCGCAAGTCGTGTCTAGATCGACTATTGCATGCGATGAACCGTTTACCTTCACCTAGGCCCCAGGGGCGGCCCGGAAAAGCCTCTGCAATTTTGCTCAACTCTTCAGCATGTTGCGGACGATCTAATTTAGGTTGCCTCGAACGTAAACAGACGTAGACTTTGACGGTATTGAGGGCGTAAGCTTCCGTTCATACGAAGACACAAACCGCGTGTGACCGCGCATTTTCTCCCCTCCGGAAGACACCGGGCTTCGGCTCGGTGTCTTCTTTTTGCGCCAAAAGTGATTCGGTTGTGTTCGTCGGGTGTGGTCCACCCCCACCGTCAGAAGCTTGGCTGGTCGGCTCTAGCGAAACAATCGATATTGGTCGACCATGTGAAACGCGGCCACCAGCATCGCGATCGTCACTAGATTCAACGCCAAGCCAATCGCTAGCGCCTTTAACGCGTTGCGCCTGAAAAGTTCGGCGATGGCCGCGATAAAGCCGCACACCGCCAGTGGCCCTTCACAGCAGAGCAAGGACCCTGGCGCACGGTCGTCATCAAAATGAATGACATTCGTGACATACCGAGTGAAAAAAATCCCGACAACCATCGTCGACATCGGCAAAAGATAGATGAACATCCGGCCGACCTTCGCTGGGCGACGCGGTGGCAGAGCATTAGATGGTGGGTCAATCATCCATTCCGACCGAAACAGCGTCGGGCGGCACTTTTCGCCACCTCATCGATCTCAATCTTCCCTGCTGCGTTCGGCGACCGATTTGGCATAGAAATGAATCCGGCCGTGTGAGTTCTCAAAATCCGTCACTTGGACACCGACGTTTTCCCAGCCCCAGTGGGTTACGTCGAGAATGATCATGCCTCGCGTCGGCGATGGAAAGCCCTCCTCAATTTTCAGACCGGTGGGCCGAAGGAATCGAAGAACCTTGACGTCTTCCCCACGCCGCAGCCAGAGGTCTAGATATTGCTCCCAGTTTTGAGGATCGCAACGGAAATCGAAACGGATGATGTCGTACTCAAACGCCCGCTCGAGAATGGGGTGAACGGGATTGTCACCGTAACCGTACGTGCTGGTCATTCGGTTAGCCGATCACCCCGGCGGCCAAGTGAATTTCCGCCCCGCCAAGCAGTGCAGATGCAGATGAAACACCGTCTGCTGCGCCCCCGCTCCGCAGTTGAAGACGGTGCGGTAGTCGGTGTGGCCTAAGCTGGCCATGACTTTGCTGGCGGTGAGGAACATGCCGCCGACGAGGTCGGTGTCTTCGGGCGTGATGTCGTTGATCGTGGGGATGACCTTTTTCGGGATCACCAGCACGTGCACCGGGGCCTGCGGTTCGATGTCGTGGATGACGATGTAGCGGTCGTCCTCGAACGCGATCTTCGCCGGGATCTGACGTGCGATGATCTTTTCGAAGAGGGTCATTCAGGCTCGATGTTCTGACTGGCTTCGTGCAGACCATCGCCGGAGCCAAGCGAAGCCCTTGTAGAGCAAGGCAAACACCGCAAATGGTACATAGAAATTAGGACCGAAAAAGAGTGAGCCAGCGCTGATGGCAAATGCGACGATCATCCAGACCCCGACGCGGATCAGCCGCAGTTCAGTGAGGATTTCTTCGTCGAGTCTGTTCAAAAAATTCGATCCAAGACTTACCGCATCACCCATTTCTGCCCGA
Source organism: Phycisphaerales bacterium (assembly GCA_028288875.1). GTDB lineage: Bacteria > Planctomycetota > Phycisphaerae > Tepidisphaerales > Tepidisphaeraceae > RYN-431. The sequence continues at coordinate 4,916 of JAQGHK010000431.1, forward strand.
GCTTGGTCAGCAGATCATTGCCGGGGTACACCTCATCGCCGGCCAGCTTGTAATCCAGCTCCAGCGTCTTGTAGAGCAGGATCGGCTTGCCGTCGGTGACGATGGGTTTGCCGTCGGCGCCGGGGAGTTGGGTGCTTTCGCCGCTCAGGCCGGTGACGAAGATGCTGAAGGTGCCGAGGCGGCCTTCGGGTTCTTCCCAGATAGCCACGCCGTCTTTAGCCTGATCTTCACCCTGGCGAAGCAGGCCGGCGATCTTCACGCTGTTTTCCAGGAACTTCAGGCCGGCCGCGGCTTTGACTTTGTCGAACACCACGTTGGAGATGTTCTTGTCCGAGCGGACGACTTTGCCTTCGTTGGTGACCCATTCGAAGGTCGGCAGGAAGTTGACGTCCTGGCCGCTGTTGTTGGTGACGGAGTAAGTGACGTACCAGTAGGCCTTGGCGGTCGGCTGGCCGGGCACTTCGACGACGATGCGCTTGGGCGCCGCCGGCACGAACTTCAGTTCCCACGAGATCGGGGAAACGCTGGGCTCGGGGTAAGCCAAGCTAAAGGAGGAAGCGAGACCTGCACCAATAAGTGCGACCGCCACCGAGGAGGCGGCCAATTTGGACAGCAAACGACGACGGTTCATAGGCCTCTCCACCGCACAAAATCGGCCCCGGACCCGCTTCTAAACAATCGCAATGGCGGGCCGGACGCGCGGGCGGTATTGTCAAAGCACATGAGCGGGCTGTCAAATTTGTGGCGACCGCGTGACGTCCCCGTCACGCAGGTCCGGCCCGTGGGCCCGGGCGAGATCGCGCCGGCGCTGGGCCTGTTGCTGGGCAATTCCGAGCGGTTAGCCGACGGTGGATCGATCGCGGACTTCGAGGAAATTGCCCGTTTGCGGGACATTGATCTGCTCTCCATCCAGATCGCCACGCTCGACGGCAGGATCGCCGCGGCCGCCCTGCCGGTGATGAGCCCGGGCCATACCGTTTTGCTGCTGCTGAGCCCGGCCGGCCGGTCGGCGCTGGCGGCGGAACTGGTCGCCAAGTGTGCCAGTGCGGTGATCGCCGCCTTGCCCGCGGGCCATCGGCCGGGCCCAAACGGGGCATTGAATAGCCCCCTGAATGGCCCCCTGAACGGCCCGCTGGTTCAGGTCTTGTTGGACCCGTCTGAAGGCAAGGCGGCCGCCGCCCTGGAAGTTGCCGGCCTGCTGCCTTTGGCAACGTTGATGTATCTGCAGCGCCGGCTGAAGCGCGGTGCCTTCGCCGCCCCGGCGGGCCTGCACTTCGTCCACTATTCGCCCGAATCACACGACCGCTTCGCCCGGGCCATCGAGGCCAGCTATATCGACAGCCTGGACTGCCCGCCGATGCGCGGCATGCGGCCGATCGACGACGTCATCGCCGGGCATAAGGCCACCGGCGATTTTGATCCGAACTGGTGGTTCTGCCTCACCGACGGCCCCGCCGCCGATTCCAATGAACTGGGCGTGCTGCTGCTGGCCCCCGTGACGGCCCAGCCGATGACAGAACTCGTCTATCTCGGACTGGCCCCCGAGGCCCGCGGGCAAAAGCTCGGCGATGAACTGGTGAAGCTGGCCCTGTCGATCGCCGCCGACCGCGGGCATGAACTGCTGACGCTGGCCGTCGATTCGAACAACGGTCCGGCGTTGCGGCTTTACTACCGCCACGGCATGGCCGAGATCGCCCGCCGCGTCGCCCTGATCCGCCCGCCGGCGAAGGCGTAATCGCTATCGCGCGTTTCGTGGCATCCCGCCGCGCAGCATTCGCACGGTGCGGCGCGGCTCGCCATCGCTCGTGCCGACATACGCCGGCATCCAGCAGGCCAGCAGCACGCCGACCACCAGGAGCAGGACGATGAGCGTAGCGAAACGTTCGAGCCAACGGAGCATTGATGAAGCTTACTGGCGCCGCAGCGATTTGTTTAGCCGCAGATGAACGCGGATGAACGCAGATAAAAAGTAAAATGCATTTCTGATCGGCGTTCATCCGCGTTCATCTGCGGCCCACCAACTCTTTCGCAACCCGACGGCTTTCGGTTAGAACCCGCCGACTGTGATTGAATCGCTCCATTACGGCGTCTGCTACTTCCCTGAACATTGGCCGGAGTCGTCGGTTGACGATGATCTTTCCCGTATCCGCGATGCCGGGCTGGATTACGTCCGCATCGGCGAAGGCGCGTGGTCGTACTTCGAGCCGGCCGAGGGGCAGTACTGCTTTGACCTGTTCGACAAAGTGATCGACGCCTGCCAACAGCGCGGGCTTAAAGTCGTCTTCGGTACGCCGACCTACACCGGCCCCGCCTGGATCGGTCAAAAGTATCCCGAGGTTTACCGTTGGGACTTCAACCGCACGCCCATGAAGCACGGCGGGCGTCGCAACTACACCTATACCTCGCCCAAGTACCTGGACCTGTGCGACCGTATCGTCCGCGCCTTGGCCACCCACTACGCCAAGGCAAAGCCGATCCTCGCATGGCAAATCGATAACGAATTTAACAACGCGATGGGTGTCAGCTATTCGCCGACGGACACACTGGCCTTCCGCGCGTGGTTGCAGGCCCGCTACAAGTCGCTCGACGCGCTCAATAGCGCCTGGGGCACGCGCTTCTGGAGCCAGACCTACGACGCGTGGGAGCAGATCGACCTGCCTAGCGCCGTGCCGGCCTACAACAATCCGACGAAACTGCTGGACGAGTCCCGCTTCATCAGCGACACGGTCGTCGCCTTCTGCCGGCGGCAGGCCGACATTCTGCGGGCCGCCAACCCGCGCTGGCGGCTGACGCACAACGCATTGTTCGAAAATATCGACGGGCCCGCGCTGGTGAAGGAAATCGACTTCTGGTCCCACGATCAGTACCCGCAATTCTGGTCGGAATGGACGGGCTACAACTTCCCGCTGATCCAGTCGCGCAGCCTCGGATTTCCGTTCGCCGTCCAGGAACAGCAGGCCGGCCCCGGCGGGCAGATGACCTATCTACACGCCACGCCGCGGCCCGGGCAGATGCGGCTCTGGAGCTACCAATCGTTCGCCCATGGCGCGAAAAACCTCGGCTATTTCTGCTGGAAAACCTGCCCCTTCGGCAGTGAGCAACACTGGCACGGCCTGCTCGACGCTGACGGCAAAAACACCCGCCGCCTTGGCGAAGCCAAGCAAGTCGGCGAAGAAATCCGCACGCTCCCGAAGGACGTGTGGGATGCCCCCGTCGATCGCGGTGTGGCCGTGCTGCGGGATTACGACAACGAGATCAACCAGAACCGCATTAACACCTATGTGAAGGCTGAGTGGGAACCCAAGGTCTGGACCGCCGTTTGCGGCCACGCGCACCTTAGCGTGGACATGACATGGACCGGCAGCGATTGGACCGGCTATAAGGTGCTCGTCGCCAGCCATCTGCGAATCGTCGATGCCACGCTGGCGCAGAAGTACGACGCCTTCGTCCGCGCCGGCGGCACGCTGGTGCTGGGCGCGCAGTCGGCCACGAAGGACCGCAACCTGCACATGGTCAAAGCCACTGCGCCGGGCGTCCTGCGCAAGCTGGCGGGCATCGAAGTGGAAGACTGGAGCAACGAGGCCAACGGCCAATCGTTTACCGCCCAGACCGCCAATGGCCCGATCGTGCTGAACGGCTTTGTCGAACGGCTGAAGCTGCGCGGCGCCGAATCCATCGCCCACTGGGACCGCACCGACCCACTCCTGGCCGACGCCCCCGCCATCACTCTCCACGAAGTCGGCAAAGGCCGGGTGATCTACGTCGGCGGCTATGCGAACGAGGCCGCCGTCACGAAAATCCTCGACCTCGTCCGCCAATATGTCGACCTGCCGACGCTCGCCAGCGCCTCGGCGGAGGTCGAAGTCCTCCGCCGAGGCAGTGGCCGATTTGTCTACACCTGGCTGCTGAACCACAGCGGCGAATGGCAATACATCGAAGGCCTGCCGAACGGCCGGGAACTGATCGACGAGAAAGTGATCGATGGCAAGATCAAGCTCAAGCCGTACGGCGTGGCAATCGTGCAATCACGAAGACGCGGGGCGTAACACGTCCGTTCACTGCGTGCCTAATTCTTGATGGCGAATGCATCCGCCTCATCGCGGATGTCGGCGGTGCCCTGGCATTCGGTGCTGTAAAGCACCTGACCCTGGTGCCGAGGGCGGCGGCCTTTGACCATGAGGTTCGGACGGTTGGCGGATTGGCCGCGCGTCTGGCGATTGTCGGGATGCTTGTAGCCTACACGGACGAGGCGGCGCATCTCGTTTGTCGTGTTCATGTAGCTGCCGTGCACGGTGTAGATGTTAAAGATGACGATGTCGCCCGCCTCGGCCGGCACGGGGGTGGTTTCTTCCAGCGGGAACTGCGCCCACGGCAGGTGCGGCGTGCAATGTTCCGTCTGGCCTTGATCGTTCACGAAACTGGTAATGTGTTCCATCGGCCCGAGCTTGTGCGAGCCGGCGGCGAAACGAATTTCACCATTGGCGTGACAGGTGTCATTCAGGTGCACCAGCACGTCGACATACCGCCCGTCCTGATGGTTGTAGAAGGCCAGATCCTGATGCATTGGGAACGGGTGCCCGGTTTCGGGCGGCTTGACGTGCATGGTCGAGTGATGCAACTCGACGGGCGCCCCATCGGGCTCGTCGTCGTCGGCCAGCAGCTGGCTCATGATGTCGGCGAGGTTGGGCTTGGTGACGGCCTTCATCCAGACGTCGCTGTAATACTGCAGGTCGTGCATGGCGATGAGCTTGCTCTTGGCCTCGTCCTCGATGTTCATCAAAGCCTGCCGCCACGGCCCCGTCCAACCGACACCGACATTGGCCCACTCGCGAATCATCCAGTCGAGCTCGGCGCGCATCGCGAGCGTTTCCTCGGGCGTGAAGACCTTGGGGATGCGCAGAAATCCCTGCTCGCGGTACTGTTCGATCTGGCCGGGCGTTAGTTTCGTCGTGATCATCGCTGCTTCCCGAAATGGTTAAAATCCGGACGCTCCGCCGCGGGCATCCTGTCGAATCGTCCGTATTCAACGCTGTCCCAGGCGATCGCTCAATTGCCCCGATCGCTTGATCGTTGGTAAATAAGCAACACTGTGAACACGGTATCAATGACAGCGTGGCCGCTGGATGCTCGTCCGGTAGTCAAAGTGGCCGGGCTGTTTCCGCTTCGGGCGAAGGGCTTTGACTATGTCTATTGTGCAACCGTTCATGCGCTGCACTTTCACGAATATCGCGGAAGCATCCGCATCGACGGCCGTGTGTTTCCCATCGAGCCCGGGACACTGACGCTTTCGCCGGCCGAACTGGAATCCGCCTACGACATTCCGCGCCCCGGCGTTCATTGGTGCATTCATTTCATACCGCAGCCGGTGCGGGCGGCAAGGCCGCGCATCACGCTCCCATGGGTACGGCCGTTGGGCGCTCTGCAGGGAGAAGCGGTGCCGCGCTTTGCCCAGGTCGCACGGCTGCATCACGCGGCGGAACATGAGAAGGACGCAGCGATGGCAGCGGCCGCGTCGATCGCGTTACAGGAGCTGCTGGTGTGGTATGCCTTGCTGGACCGCGTTGGCCGAACCGCCGCGGCACCGCGCGGCGACGG
>JAQGHK010000451.1 GCA_028288875.1 Phycisphaerales bacterium
CGCCGGGCGAAAGCATGTTGAACGCGGGACGGTCGTCGTCACAACGCCAGGCGTTACACCGTATCGCGCAGTACTTCACGCCGTAGCCGTCAACGCGTTTTACGAATCGTCGCCGGCAATCGTGGGCGACGTCGTGCGGGCCTGCCTGCATGCCGCCGCCGAGCATGGCGCTCAAACCGTCGCGCTGACCGCGCTGGCCACCGGCTATGGCAAATTGACGATCGGGCAGTTCGCGGAAGGGCTCAGCGGCGTAATCGACGAGGACTTCTCACCGATTCGCGGCGTGACCATCGTCGTCCGCGGCGTGGACGACGCCGAGGAGATCAACCGCGTCTCGCCAACGATCGCTGTCGCCGCGCCCCATGTCACTGCCGAATAGTTGAACTCACTCCCTCTCGGCCGCTCACCGTGCAGCCATTCACCCCTGCCGGCGACTGCGACGAATCGACAATGGGCTGGCGAGAACGCCGATGTCGGTGCCCAGGAAGACGTGCTGTCGGACTGGTGATTCGGTTCGCTACCCGCGCTTATTCTTCGACCGGCGGCTGCTCGTTCAGCGCGGTCCGGGTGGACCCATCGTCGTCCGCCGGCGCGTCGGGCGGATCATTGGCCGGGATACTGTCGTCCGCGGGCGGAACGATCGGCGTCGGACCGGCTGGCGGTTCGTCCGCCGGCGTTGAATCCGTCGGCGACGTGTCGTCGCCGGCGGCCGGGGCTTGCGGGCTCTCCGGATCAGCGGGATCTTGCGTCGCATCATCTTCGATGACGGGCGGATCGGGCGGAACCGGCTGATCGTCGGTCGGCGTCACCACCTCGGTGTCGCCCGCGCCGCCCGCGGCGGGATCAGTCGGGACGTCGGCCGGCGGGTCTGTCGGGGTCGAGGAATCATCGACACCTTCCGGGGTGGCCGGGTCTTCCGGGGGCGTCGGCACATCGTCGGTGATCGTCGAATCCGTCGGATCTTCGGCCGGCGGGGTCGGGTCATCGATCGGGGCGTCACTGTTCGGATCTTCCGTGGGGACGGTCGGGTCGTCGGTGCCGGTTTCATCCGTCACTGTGCCGTCGTCCCCAGTGCCGTCCGGCGTCGTTCCGCCCTCCGTGCCGTCGGTGGTGTCATCGGTGGCCGGGTCGGTGACGGTCGTGTCGTCGATTGTCGGATCATCCGTCGGCACAGACGGATCGTCGGTGGTTGTCGTGTCGTCGGTCGTGGTGTCGTCCGTGGTCGGATCGTCCGTGCCGGTGTCGTCGGTGTTGTCTTCCGGATCATCGGGAGTTCGGTCCGGTTCGATCGGCTCGGGGTCGACGTGCGGCGGCGTCGGCAGCGGATCGGGAATGGTGGGCTCGGCAGGCGTCTCCGGAGCCGCCTTGTGGTGCGGAACGTAGGGCTTCACCGTATATGTGGCCGACCCAATGATGATTTCGCTGCGGCGGCCCAGCCGGGTTACGGTCTTGGCAGTGGCGACGCCGGTATCGGCGGCCTGCTTCACCTTTGCGGCGGCTTTGATCAGGAGCGACTTGATATCAATATTGGCCGGCGTGCCGAGACCGGTGCTGAGAGAGAACAAGTCGCCCGGGCGCTGGGTGGAAGCAGAGGCGCTGGCGTTAAAGCCCTTGGTGTCGGCCGCTTTCGGCTGCAGGGCGTTTCGGAACGACTGAAACACCTTCTGCGTGCCAATGATGATCTTGTCCATCGCGTACGTTCCCTTGTGCCGGTTGCGGCAGCCCCCGATTGGGACACCGGACTTCGACAGGGCGAACGTCGGATTGAACGCATAGGCCGGGCAAGCGGATTAGCCGCTATCGGACGCAGATTGGCGAAAAATTGGCGCGACCGACAAAAAACGGGCGCGCCACGAGGTGGCGCGTCCGTTTGAAAATCAATTCGTCAGTCGGGATCGCGAAACTAGCTCGCGGCAGACTTGATCGCCTTGGCGGCCATCGTCTGCTCGCTCGGCAGGCGAACCTTGCTGGCCAGGCCAACGCGCTCCATGCCGGCGATGATGTAGTAGCTGGCGTCGAACTGCCACCACTTCAGACCATGGCGGGCGCTGGTCGGGAAGGCGTGGTGGTTGTTGTGCCAGCCTTCGCCCATCGCCAGTACGCCGAAGATGAAGTTATTGCGGCTTTCGTCGTGGCTCTCAAAATCCTTGCTGCCCCACAGATGGCAGACGCTGTTGATGCTCCAGGTGACATGGTGCACCAGGAAGATGCGGGCAAAGCCGCCCCACACCAGGCCGAGCAATGCGCCGGTCCAGGTCATGGAGATCAGGCCGCCGAGGATCGTCGGGATCAGCAGGCCGACCAGCACCCAAAGCGGGAAGGTGCGGCTGATGTAGTTGAGGACTTTGTCTTTGGAGAGATCGCCGACATAGCGCTCCAGATTGGCCGGATCACGGTCGAAGATCCAGCCGACATGGGCGTGGAACAGGCCGGTGACGACGCCCCAAAGGCCTTCGCCGTGCAGATGCGGGCTGTGCGGATCGTGTTCTTCATCGGAATGCTGGTGATGGCGGCGGTGCATGGCCACCCACTTGAGCAGCGGGCCTTCAACGGCCATTGAGCCGAGGATGGCGAACACAGCCTTAAGCGTGCGGCTGGTTTCAAACGCACGGTGCGTGAACAAGCGGTGGTAACCGATCGTAATGCCCACGGCCGACAGGAGATACATCGCAACCATCAGGCTCAGGTGCAGCCAGCTGAAGCCGATGCCCCAGAGCAAAACGGCAGCCACGATGAAACCGATGAACGGCACGACAACGGCCAGCAGATTGACGGCCTGCACCATGAACGTCGGCTTGACGCCTTCATGGGCGTGCGTGCGGACATGGTCATGGCCCGTGACGGCGTTATCTGCGGGCGAAGAATCAGCCTTTGGCTCAACCAAAGCCGAGACGGCGGACAAGATAGGATTATTGTGGGAAGTCGACATAAAAGGGGCCCTCGAACCGCACCGACTCGCCGCAGCATCCGCCGCGCCAGGAGGGCACCTGAACCAAAGAGGCGGCATCCTTACCGCTCCAGCATGATACGCGATCCGTCAACTATCGGATATCGGAAACTCTTCCCATCTCGCGCCATATTTTCCGACATTTCCTTTTCATCTGTTCCTCATAAACGCCGACCTACGATTTCGGCGAAAGAAGGACCGAAAACGATGAAATCGAACGGAAAAGCCAAGTCTCCCGCCAAATCCGCACGCCTGGACCCTACCCCCATCCTGAACCAGCGCGGAAAACTGCTGCAGGAATACGGGAAAATTGTGCACATGCCGATCGCCCTGGAGGCCAAAGCCCGGCAGGAAAACGTCGATAGCCTGAACCAGGTGCTGGCGGACGTCATTACCCTTCGAGATCTCTATAAAAAGCATCATTGGCAGGTGGCCGGCCCGACGTTTTACCAGTTGCACCTGCTGTTCGATAAACATGCCGACGAGCTGACGGAACTGGTCGATTCCATCGCCGAGCGGGTGCAGATTATGGGCGGCCTGGCCATTGCCATGGCAGCGGACGTGGCTGAAACCACGAAAATCCCCCGCCCGCCTCGGGGCCGGGAAGAAGTGCCGGTGCAGATCGATCGGCTGCTGGAGGCCCACGAAATCGTGCTGAAAGAGGCCCGGGACCTGGTCGAGCAATCCGACGACAACAAGGACAGCGGCACGAACGACCTGATGGCTAGCAAACTGATTCCGATCACGGAATTCCAAGTCTGGTTCGTCAGCGAGCACGTGGTCGATGTGCCCGTCGTCCGGGCGGAATAGCCGCCGGCAATCCCAATCATAAACGAAACAATGGCGCGATCCGTGGATCGCGCCATTGTTTCGTTTAGACGTAAGCCGCTGTCGTTACGTTACTTCTTCACTTCCACGTCCAGCTTGAACAGGCTGTCCAGTGGCCCATTGTGGATGAAGTCGGCCGTTACCGATTCGGCGTAATCGTCCTCGCCATTGCGGATCTTGATCCGCAGCAGCGGCTCGCCGGTTGAGCCCTTCCTGGGCTTCAGCTGCGCGACGATCTTGTACCGCCCCACCGGCACGTCACTGATGCACCAGCCGTCGCCGGTGTGTTTCGGCTTGGCGATGATCTGCTTGCCGGCACTGCCGTCGATCAGCGGGCCGTCGGGCGTGAGAGTGAGCTCGACATCTTTCTCTTCGAAGTCGAAGTTCATGAGTTCGCGATAGACCACGACCGGGCTGCCGTAGTAGCCGCGGCCTTCGGGCTTTTCGCCGGTGAGTTTGAAGACGAAATCGCGCACGCCGCCGTCGGGGCCTTGGAAATCGTCATCCCAGCGGGGCGCGCAGTCCATGACGTACCGCGTGCCGTGATACAGCTTGGTCAGCCGAGCCGTCACGTGCCATGAACCGCGGGCGAGTTCCACGCGATAGCGGCCGTCCTTGTCGGTCTTGGTCTGCGCGTGGCCGAGGAAGATGGTGTTCTCCAGAGACACCGCCGCGCCCGCGATCGGGTCACCGGCGACATTGGTCACCCGGCCTTTACCGAAGCCCGGCTCCACATCGCCCGACGGCTTGGCCTCATCGCCGCGAGCATTCAGCACGCCGATTAGAACCGCCATCCCCACTGCCCACCCGATTGTGCGACGTTCGCGACTCATGGCCTGTCTCCGTATGTGATTTTCGATTCCGGGGTGCCACAGGTCGGCGTACTCGCAGACGTGTGTCTTCGACCCGGACCGAGGCACAGGTCTCGGGGTACCGCGACCTGTGGCACCCTATCGAGCCTGGAAATCGTTTTGTTTCCGATACAAGAGGCCGGCGAAAATCGCCGGCCT